>JABDQX010000322.1 GCA_013042035.1 Gammaproteobacteria bacterium | reverse complement strand
TTCCTCGTTAGCAACCAGCGAGGATTAAGAGCCTGTTTGGTGAACATGTTAGCGTTTCGCGCCAAGGCCGAAAGGGGCTGAGCCTTGATTCGCGCATCGGATTTTCCAGGATCTTTATTTTTCCGATACCTGAACTATTGGCCGAGAATTTGCGCAAAACAGGGGCAAATTTACCGCTTTCGCAGCCGATTCATCCTAAGAGCGTGTCTGAAAAATCCCCAGTCTCTACCGAGGCGGTCCCCGAATTGTAGCCCGCTGCGTTGCGAAACGCGTGAAATCGCGTCATGTGGCTCGCTACACTTTCCTATTCCACGTCTCTCGCGCCTTGCGGGACCGCAATCGGGCTACCGCCTTTCGCGACGACCCGAAATTTTCAGACACCCTCTAAGTCGGACAGACTCCTGGGCGCACGTCCATACAACGCCACAAGACTCCGCAACTCCGTTTCGATCCCCTCCGGAACATCGTCCCATGAAAAACGCCATTGCCAGTTACCCTTGGCGACGCCGGGAAGATTCATACGCCCCTTGGAATCGAGACCCAGAATGTCCTGCATGGTGAGGATGGCCAGATTACCCACCGATGCCAGGGCCGCCCGCATCAGGGCCTTTGGAAAGCTTTTCTCATGAACATTCAGGTAGTTGCGTACCTTTTTCCGTTCGGCGTCCGGTAGTCCTTTGAACCAACCCAGCGTAGTGTCGTTGTCGTGGGTTCCCGCATAGACAACGGAGTTGGCGGTATGGGTGTGAGGAACATGGGGATTATCGGAATTGCCATCGAAACCGAATTGCAGCACTCGCATGCCGGGGAGCCCGAAATGATCACGAAGCGCATCCACCTCGGGGGTAATCTCTCCAAGATCCTCGGCAACCAACGGCAATGAAGGGAATTTTTCCCGCAGCACCGTGAATAATTCCATACCCGGTGCTTCCACCCAACGGCCATTCATGGCCGTTTTATCCTTGCCGGAAACCTCCCAATGGGCCTCGAAGCCACGGAAGTGGTCGATACGCAGAATATCGAATAGCTGGAGATGGCCCCGGAAGCGGTTCTGCCACCACAGAAACTCATCCTGACGCATCCGTTCCCAATCATAATGAGGGTTACCCCAGAGTTGACCGGTCTCGGAAAAATAATCAGGCGGCACTCCGGTTACCACCACAGGTTGGCCCTGTTCATCCAAACGGAAATAGTGACGATGTGCCCATACACTGGCGTTATCAAGATTCACAAAGATGGGCATATCGCCAAATAACGAGACTCCCTGTCGATTGGCATATTGCTTAAGTTCGAACCACTGTTGAAAGAATAGAAACTGCTCAAACCGAACTTGGCCGATGACTTCGGCTAACGCTTCACGAACCCCCTCCATGGCCATCTGCTCCCGATCCCGGAGCGTCGTAGGCCACTCCCGCCAGGAGACATCGCCGTATTGCTGACGCAGTGCCTCGAACAGAGAGTAATCATCCAGCCAGTAGCCTTGTTCAGCGAGAAATGCTTCATAACTGCCCTTCTCCTCGCCGGTCGCTTTTTTTAGAAACCCAGCCCGCGCCTGCGTAAGACAACGCTTGTGCCATGCAAATGCTTCAGGCGAAAAAGATGCCTTTTGTTGTCGTACAGTGGCGCTGTCGGTGCTGTCAGGGTTGGCTGCGGATTCAAGCCATCCGCGCTCGACCAGTTTATCCAGGCTGATAAGCCACGTATTTCCGCCATTGACAGAGGGGCTGGAGTACGGATTGTTGTAGGCATCCGTGGGACCGAGAGGCAGGGTCTGCCAAATGCTAAAACCACCGGCCTTCAGAAAGTCCACGAACCGGTAGGCGTTTTTGCCCAGATCGCCGTGGCCTGTGCCACCGGGAAGCGAGGTAGGATGCAAAAGGATACCGGCTTGGCGATTGTCGAGGGTTGGTGTGAGAATCGTTGAAATAGGTTTCATAATGGATAATTTTACCAGAACCGGGAAGTTGGGACATGCCGTTAGCGCTCAAAATCTTGCGTCGGAAGCAAGATATATCCGCTGACCTCGATACAAAGCTCAATGGCCTCCCGAATCCGCTCCATTAGGTCATCGAGGGATTTCGCCTGGGTATGACAACCTCGCAACACGGGGACGGAAGCCACGAAGAAGCCGTCGGCGTCTTTTTCGATCACGACATTGAATTGTCTTGTCATCATTCACCGTCTCGATAATTTTGGCGTTAACACAGAGCCCTGAAGTAGTGACGTAAATCCAACGAGAAGTGAGCCTGAAGGCGGTCTGCAATTTCCAGCGTTTTTGCAACGCTCCTCTGAGCGACTATACGTTCCCATTACGCGGGAGCGTGGGAACGAGGGTGGGGGGGAAGGTACTCCAAAAAAAGCCCCGCGAAGCGGGGCTATATGATTTGGCGGAGTAAAATCACCCGATATCGAAACTATCCTCGTGACTCCCACGATGGATGTGGATGTTTTGTCCCAACATCTCGGGGGTGACCAATACGATACCCTTCTCGGTGCGGTAGAAACGCTCGGCGTCGGCCTTCGGATCCTCACCGATAACCATACCCTCCGGTATCTTGCAACTGCGGTCGATCACCGCATTTTTGATCCGGCAATTGCGGCCGATATCGACCTCCGGCAGTATGACGGAGTCCTCGACCTGGGCGAAGGAATTGACGCGAACGGCGGAGAAAAGCAGCGAACGACGCACTGTGGCACCGGAGATAACGCAACCGCCGGAGACCATGGAATCCACGGTCATGCCTCGCCTGTCATCGTCGTCGAATATGAACTTGGCCGGGGGCTGTTGTTCCTGGTAGGTCCAGATGGGCCACACCTGATCGTAAAGATTGAGTTCCGGATCGATGCTGACCAGCTCCATATTGGCTTCCCAGAAGGCATCCACCGTACCCACATCGCGCCAATAGGCCTGCTTGTCGGTGATCGGATCGCGGAACGGATAGGCGATAATCTTGTGATCAGAGATAACAGAAGGAATGATGTCCTTGCCGAAATCATGGCTGGAACCTTCCGCGTCGGCATCCTTGATGAGCTGCTCGTACAGGAACTCGGTATTGAATACGTAGATCCCCATGGAGGCGAGCGCGATATCGGTGCTCCCCGGTACGGGCTGCGGATTGTCGGGTTTTTCGTTGAATTCGATGATGCGGTGGTCTTTGTCGACCGTCATGACGCCGAATTCCTTGGCATCGGCGAGCGGCACCTCCAGGCATCCCACGGTCATTTCCGCCCCTGCCTGCACATGGGCGGCAACCATGGTGCCGTAGTCCATCTTGTAGATGTGATCGCCAGCCAGGACGACGACATACTTGGGGTTTTGGATGCGGATGAGATCGAGATTCTGATAGAGGGCATCGGCTGTGCCGGCATACCAGGATTCACTGGTGCGCTGAGAGGCAGGGAATAACTCGACGAATTCGCCAAATTCCCCTCGGAGGAACCCCCAACCCTTATGCACGTGGCGAATCAGGGAGTGGGATTTGTACTGGGTCAGGATTCCAATGCGGCGGATCCCGGAATTGATACAGTTGGAAAGCGGAAAGTCGATAATACGGAATTTCCCACCGAAGGGAACGGCGGGCTTGGCGCGCCACAACGTCAAGTGCTTGAGGCGCGAGCCACGACCGCCAGCGAGGATCAGCGCCAGCGTCTCACGGGTTATCTGGCTGACAAATCGAGGCGTGCGTGCGGTTACTTCAGGAATCGTTTTGTTTTCTTTTCTCATTGGAAATTACCTGTTTCGTATTTTAATAGAGCGGGGGAGATACAGGGCCGATTTTGCGTCAAGTTTTCATGGTGGTGGCCTTACCGGATGAGACAATTCTACCTGTTATCGGGCTCGCTGCCGAGTTTCGATGTGGTTCCAAGCACTTTACTGAAGATCCGGTATAGATGTGCTCCCGCGAACCACATTCCGGCGACGGCCGCTGCCGGGAGATAAGTCCGCCATCCGGACGGCATATTACCCGGATCATCAAGGATTGCCGCCAAAATCAATTGCAGGAACGGGGGAATCGCGCTTGTCGAAAGGAATATAAGAACCATATTAAAGGCATTGTTGCGGATATCGATGTGATGATGACGACGGCGGAATTCCAGGAACGCGAAAAGCGCGGTGACAAAGAGGCCGAGAATGATGCCGATTCCCATCGCATCGATCGGCATCAACCCACCCCCCGGGCTTCCTTGCCGATCAAAGCGCCGAGAATGCCACCCACGATGGCCCCCACGGGACCGCCGATGGATGCCCCCAGCGTAGCGCCGCCAATCAATCCCACCGCTGCGGACGTTTCTCCGGTCCCTTCCGGTTTTCTTGCGTTGTTCAAAGGCTGTGAGCACGACCAGCAGGAAGATTCCGGTAACGAGGCGTCATCCGGGATCTTGTTGATGACGCCGCAATTGGCGCACTGGTATTTTTTCACGGAACCCCCTCCTTATCTACCGTCATTCCAGCGAGAGACTTAAGCGACGAAGGGCATTGACGATTTCCCGTTCTCACAGGTGAACTAGCACACTTTCCCCGGAAGGTCGTCGAATCCAGCCTCTCGATACAAACGCCTTGCCTCTTCCAGGTTTTTTTCGACCCCCCTGCCCTCTTCATACATCATGGCAAGCGTTGTCATTGATCCTACCAAACCTTTATCAGCGGCTTTGCGAAACCATCCGGCCGCCTCGGCCTCGTCCTTGTCCACGCAATCACCTTCCATATACATGAAGCCCAAACCATGTTCGGCAATCCCCAGTCCTCCCTCGGCTGCTTTACGCATCCATTGCTGCGCAAAGACCTCATTGCGGGCGTTTCCCAGGCCATTTTGGTACATCACGGCGAGTCGAAACTGGGCGTTGGGATTGCCATTCTCGGCGAGCGGGGCCAATAGCTGCGTGGCGCGGCGGAATTCTTTTGCCTCGAAGGCAGCGATTCCGCTTGCCAAATCGATATCGATATCCATAATTTTGCTTCGCAATCAGAACGCCGCGCGTTCGGATATGGTTTGAAAGAGTTATAGAAAATCTTCGTAAGACCGCTTCCTCCCTGTGGCTCAAAGTGTACCATGGGTAATAGACAACGTGTACACATACTTTGGTTTGCGATCAAGACTCTCATGCGTAAAACCGACAGGTGGCGGGAGGTGTTTTGTGTGCTCTTAGCCCCACGAAGAGGGGGAATGGATTCCGCGCGGCCCAAGTCATTCGAAGTGCCTATAGCCCTGTCCCGATAGGGGCATCTTGTGCGATTCCGACTCGGATCCCAGGAACCGAACACCCGGGCGCGCACCCGGGCGTGCTTCCATGTGGCCGATGCAGGTAACGGGGCAGGAAAAGCCTTCCGCGGCCTGTTGCAGGCGCCGGTACCGATCCGGTGGCACCGTGAAGCACAGCTCATAATCGTCACCGGATGATAACGCAAGTCGCGACGCCTCTTGTGTGTCGGAAAGCCACTGCAGCGCGGGCGACAAAGGCAGCTTTTGCACATCAATCATCGCGATCAACCCCGCCGAATCCGCCACACGGGCATGGCTCGCCTCGACGATATGGGATAGATCCGCGATCAATCCATCGGAGATATCGATGGCCGCCGTCGCGATTCCCCGGAGCGCGATTCCCTCGGCGACGCGCGGTGTGGGTCGGGCTAAACGGGTTTCGATGAACGCCCGGTATTCGCTGGGTATATCCAACGCCTGCCGAAACTGCCCGGTGCCAGATACCGCAAGGATGTTTTTGAGGGCGAGACCGGCATCCCCCAGGGTTCCGGTCACGAAGATAAGGTCTCCCGGACGCGCGCAATCACGGCGAAGGGCAAGACCGCGTGGCACCTGTCCGTGGATCTGGATAGTCATTGACAGCGGGCCGATACCAACGTCCCAGGCCATGAGCCGAACACCGTGCTGTTCGGCGAGTTTATTGAATCCCTTCCGGAACGCGGACATCCAACGTTCATCACGCCGGGGGATGGTAAGGCTCATGACGGCCCAGTCCGGGGCGGCGCCCATGGCGGCAAGATCGCTCAGGTTGACGGCCAGCGCCTTGTGACCGATATCGGCAGGTAGGGTGTCGGTTGGAAAGTGAACACCGCAGACCAGGGTATCCACGGTAACGGCAAGCTCCATTCCCGGCGGCAGGGATGTTACGGCCAATGGATCATTCGATGCTAATGGGTCGGATGCTCCATTGGTTTGCCCCTGCATCTTTCCCTGGTTACCGCTGTTCCCCTTTCGGGACGGGTTATTCACGCACCACTCTTGCCACCTTATCGAGAATGCCATTCACATATTTGTGGCTTTGATCGGCACCGAAGGATTTCGCCAATTCCACCGACTCGTTGACGACAACTCGCCAGGGCACATCGGAGCGAAACACCAACTCATAGGCACCGATCCACAAAATGGCGCGTTCAACGGGATCGATTTGGCGCAAGGGCCGATCGACCACGGGCGTTAATTGCTCGTCCAACCGCCCCACGCAACGGGGGATCTCTCGCACCAATTCCTGGAAATAATCTTCATCCAGGGCGGGTAGATCCCATTGCGCCAGAAATGTGACGGCGACGATATCCTGGCCGGTGATTTCCCATTCATACAGCGCCTGCAATGCCGCGCGCCGGGCGCGGGTTCGTAATCCCCGGGTATGTTTCGCCGTGTGTGTCATGTGCTTGTGGTGACTGAATAATCCGCGTTGCCGAGAAGGGTATCGAAATAGGCAATGGTTCTTTCAAGTCCCTTATCCAACGAAATCTTGGGCGTCCAACCTAATTTTTCCTCGGCCAACGTAATATCCGGTCGGCGTCTCGTGGGGTCATCACTGGGCAGGGAGGTGTAGATAAGCCGGGAATGGGAACCGGTCAGCGCGAGGATCCTCTCGGCCAGCGCCTTGATGGTGAATTCGCCCGGATTGCCGAGATTCACGGGACCGGTCAGTTCATCGCTCGAGTCCATAAAGCGAATAAAGCCCTCGATTATGTCGTCCACGTAGCAAAAAGAACGGGTTTGATCGCCATTGCCATAGATGGTGATGGGATTACCCTTGAGCGCCTGCACGATGAAATTGGAAACCACGCGACCGTCGTTGGGATGCATGCGGGGACCGTAGGTGTTGAAGATACGCGCCACCTTGATGTTCAGTCCATGCTGGCGGTGATAGTCGAAGAACAGGGTTTCGGCGCAACGCTTGCCTTCGTCGTAACAGGATCGCACACCAATGGGATTGACGTAGCCCCAGTAGCTTTCGTGTTGCGGGTGCATCTGGGGATCGCCATAGATCTCGCTGGTAGAGGCCTGAAGGATTCTGCCCTTGATGCGCTTGGCCAATCCCAGCATATTGATGGCGCCGTGAACCGATGTCTTGGTGGTTTGTACCGGATCGTGCTGATAATGAACGGGGGATGCCGGACAGGCAAGGTTGTAGATCTCGTCGACCTCCACATACAGGGGAAAAGTGACATCGTGCCGCATCAGTTCGAAGTGCGGATTATCCATAAGATGCAGGATATTGTCCTTGGTGCCGGTAAAGAAGTTATCGATACATAGGACGTCGTGCCCTTCCTGGAGCAACCGACTGCACAGGTGGGAGCCGAGAAAACCGGCGCCACCGGTAACAAGACTACGTTTTCTCATATTCTGGGACATCAACCTTTCCGCTGGTATCCCGCCGCGTCGAGACGTTTGAGGTAGTCCGCCCAGTAACCCTCCTGGTATATGCAAAGCTCATGGATTTCTTCGAAAGAATAGATGCCGGTGTCGTGGCCATCGTCGAAAAACAGGCAAATTCCGTAGTTCCCCACCGGTTCGATCTTTGTGATCTTGACTTGCTCCTTGCCCGTTTGCAGTGTCTCCTGACCGGGGCCGTGCCCACGAACCTCGGCGGACGGTGAATAGACCCGCAGGTATTCCGCGGAAAGTTGAAACGGCTTATCATCTCCGAATGTGACGTCCAGCATTCGGGACTGTTGGTGATATTCGATTTTGGTCGGTGTTGGTGTTTGTTCTGTCATGGTTTAGCTCCAGAGAATTATCCGGTTGGAAGCGAAGGTATTATCCAGATAGCGGCCCCACCCGTCCATGTTGATGTGCAACCTCGCACGGGCAAATTCATTTCTTAGAGCGTGTCTGAAAAATAGATTCTTTCTCCGCGCCTCTGCGTCTC
>JABDQX010000318.1 GCA_013042035.1 Gammaproteobacteria bacterium | reverse complement strand
GCGGAACGAGTGCAACGGGTTTCTTGTCGGTGGCCGGTTGCGAAGGTGATGCCGACAGGGTTGGGCGAAGCTCGACCCTCGTCGGGGCCTTCCGAACAGGTTTTGGCGCCGGTGGCACAACCTCGGTGGTTGGTCGAACCGGTATTTGCGCCACGGGCAGGGTTATTTTATCAACCGGTGCCACATTGGCAGACACCGGCGGTTCGACATGATTCGACGGGAGGCTACCCAGGGAAATGCTGATGCCACCCCTTGGCGGCAATTTTGGCGGAGTATTCGCCAACACAGACCACACCAACAACACATGGCAGATCAGTGCGACCCCGGTGGCGACGACCCATTGCCCAGCGCCGAATCCACGGTGCTCGGAACCATGTTTACCCTGTATGCAACTTTTTTCCGTAATAAGCTGATTGATACGTTGTACCGTCTGCATTTTAAACTTTCGGCAAAACAAGCGCCGATGCTATTGAAATCCGACCAATATTACCGATCGATGACTCGCGTTAATAACCGAAACTCCTCCACCCCCACCGCTCGCAACCGTTTCAGCAGGTCCAGGACACGTTTTGCGGGTACCTCGGCATCGGCCTCGATATGAACCGTCTGTTTCCCGTTGATTTGTTCGCGCGCGGCCACGACCGGTTCTAGTGCTTCGGCCAGCGCGTCGCTATCCAGGATACGCCCATCGAAGGCAAGCCTGCCGTCGGTATCCAATAGGACCAGCAACGGACCCTGGGTGGGGATCTCGGTGTTTTCAGCCGTGGGCGGGGCCACGGCAAGTGGCTGCACCGGTGCCAGGGTGCCCACCAACAGGAAAAACACCAACAACAGAAACACGATGTCCACCAGTGGACCGATGGGTTCGTAGGGAGGTTTTTTTTCGGTTTGGGGGAGTTTCATTGATCAAAGTTCCACACAAAAACACGAAGGAAAGTCTCTTTTCGCAACGTCGTGCCTTTGTGTGAGCCTCTTTTGCGCTGAAATTTATTCGACAAGAATCAGATTATCCGCACCCATCCCGTGCAACCCATCGAGCACCCGTACCAGCCGCCGCAGGGGCACATCATCCGCGGCATGGACCAGGATGGATCGTGCCGGGTCGTGGGCGAGAAATGGCACCAATTTCGCGGGCAGTTGCTTGATGTCGATGGAAATCCCGTTCAGCGCCAATCGGCCATCGGTTTCGATCCGTAACAATACCGCATCGTCCGCACGACCATTATCGGTAGTACCCGGGGGCGGCCCGATGGAGATGGCCTCCAGCACATCGAAACGCGACACCAGCATGAAAAAGATCAGCAACAGGAATACCACGTCCACCAGGGGGGTGAGGCCCAGCTTGCGGTGGCGCTGTAACACAGGCGCAATCCGCATGATTTACCCCTGAAGGTTACCGGTAAACAATCGTGTCACCGCATCCTCGGTATCGTGGCGGACCTGCTCCACGATGCCTTCGATCCAATGCAACGCCGCAGCGGACGCAATGGCGATGGAAAGACCGGCCGCCGTGGTCAACAGTGCCTCCCAGATACCACCGGCCAACAGGGCCGGATCGGCCCGACCGCCTGCCGCTTCCAGCTCCCGGAATGCCTCGATCATGCCGAACACCGTACCGAGAAGCCCGAGCAGTGGCGCCAGGGTGGCAACGGCATCGAGCCCTCTGGCATAGGCACCGAGCCGTTTTTGCTGCTCCGCGGCCTTGCGCAAGACTTCTTCCCTGACCGACTCGGAGGCTTGCCCATCGGTGCGGGCAAGGCCGCGCACGGCCACCGTCAGGACAACGGCAATGGGATTGGGGGAAGCCTCCAGTACTGTCAGTGCCTCATCAGGGCGCCCCGCCCGCCAATGGCCGAAGGCGGTGCCGATAAAGCCACGGGCGCCCACCCGCAATCGGGCGAACTGCAGGGCCTTTAGCAGGATCAGCGCCAGGGCGAATACGGACATCACGGCCAGAATCACCAGCACCGGTCCACCATGCCCGAACAGATCCTGGAGCTGCATGAATATCGTTGGCTCGTGCGTTGTCATCAACCCCGTGGCGTCGGTGGCGGGCACTGCGGTTTCAAGCGGCGCGATGTCGGAAGAGGTGTTCATTATGGTTTAGGTTCCGGCTGACATCTCCTCGCGAATCACTCTACGCAGGGTCTGTTCGTCGAGTGGGCGAGAACCGGTATTCGAGCCGATATTTGCACGCAATGTCTGATTGATGAGGGTTTGATAGCCCAATCCCTCGACATCGGCCCATTTGCGAAAACTTGCCAGCACATCATTATCCAGCATTATCGTTATTCTGGTTTTGCCGTTGGCTTCGCTTCGCAACCTGGCCAAATGGGGAATATCTCCGGATCCCTTGGCCTTGGAGAAATCGTATTCATCACGCATGGAAGGTGCCCTCTTTGGGGGTGATTTTCCGGTCGAATGATCAGGGCTGATACCGCACACCGACAAACACACCTCGGCCCGGTTGGTTATAGAACGCAGCGGTTTCATATTCTTTATCGAGCAGGTTCTCGATCCGCGCCTGAACTCGCCAGTCTCTGGCAAATTCGTACTCGGCACGCAAGTCGAGGATGGCATAGCCGCCAAGCCTATCGCTATTTTTAAGGTCATCGTAACGCCGACCTTCGGTGAATAATGTCGCGCCAATGGCGTACTGACCGAATTGACGATCCGCATCGACTCGCAGCGATTGCTCTGCGCGTCTTGGCAACACGTTGCCACTTTCGTCACCGGATGAGCGATTTTTCGGATCAAGCAGTGTCACATTGGCATCAAGATTCCAACCCCTGACGCGCGTAGTGAGCACACCCTCCAGACCGCGAATACGCGCCTTATTGACATTGGCGATGGCGGAGGTGCTTGCATCATAGGCGATCAAATCATCGATACGGGTCTCGTAGGCATTGAGCGACCAGTTTCCCCAATCGGCCTGACCGCCAAGCCCCAGCTCGAAGCTTTTCGACTCTTCGGGTCCAAGGTCGGGATTTCCATAACCATCTGGCCAATAAAGTTCATTGAATGTTGGCGCTTTGAAGGCGGTACCGTAACTCGCACTCAGCCACAAAGCTTCGCTGAATGCATACCCCCACGCTGCGCTGCCGGTGGCGTGTTCGCCAAATTGTTCGTTATCATCTTGGCGTAAAGATAGTTGCAGATCGTGTTCGGAAAACATTCCCTGATACTGGGTGAATAACCCCTTGTTGTCACGAGAGGTCACTGTGTAGTCGGTGGTGCTGTCAACCTTGTCGTCCTGATAGTCGACCCCCAAGGTGAACACGTGGGCATCTCCGATAGAAAAATCATTCTGTAGAGAGAGCGCATCGCGTTTAGTATCGAACCGGGTACTGAAGACACCGTCCTTGAAATTATTGCTCTTATCCTGGCTTCGACCCGCTGCTAGCGTCAGTTGCCAGTTGTCGATAGGTGCGTAGCGAAGCGTTCCCCCCACCACCTGTTGGATCGATTTCGTTTCGTTCTGGAACGAGCCGTCGAATTCGGTATCGCCATCGGCATGAAGCAGGTGCAGATCCACTTCCAGATTATTGTCGAAACGGTAGCCTGCTCGCAGGGAGCCAGATAGCTCCCGGTAGCCATCGTCATCGGACTCCATAGTATTGCAATCGGCAAATGGGGTCTGGTTATAACGACAGACGTTGAAACCACCTGTATCGATACCGCTTGCGCTCAGGTTAAACC
>JABDQX010000315.1 GCA_013042035.1 Gammaproteobacteria bacterium | reverse complement strand
GAGACGTTGGTACCGTCGGATCTTCCCGACGTCGATTGCGAGGATACTCGCACTCGCTCGGTTGATTTCTCTGGTGTCGATCCTGATGTTGACGGCTTCGCTGCTCCGGTCGTATCCGCAGTTGCCGCAACCTCCTTGATGGGGGCGACCATGGCAGAGCCTGTATCCACGTACACCGGCGGATCGAGCAAAAGGGTGTACTCACGCAAAATCCGACCACGCGACCAATTTACCTCCACGATAAAACTCAGGAAAGATTCATCGATGGGAGCATCCGTGGTAATTCGAATATAGGCCGAACCATCCTGATTTCGGATAGTCGTAAATTGCAGAAGACTCAGGATGGAGGAGCGTTCGAGACCCGCACGCGAGAAATGTCTGTCGTCGGCCAGTCCGGCCTGTATGGTTTGCATATCCGTTGCCAGGAAAGCGCGCAATGGAATGCGGGCATTGAGCGGTTCGTTGAGGCGCGACGACAATTCGATATCCGCCAAGGCCAGTGCGTATGCGCCGGATATCGGCGCGAGCAACAGCAACACGAACAAGATTACCCCGAACTGTAAGCTTGCCCTTTTAGAACCGACGTTGAAGCCTAAGGTTGTTGCCGTGCTCAGCACTAATTTGCGCATCATTACAAATAGTCTCTTACCAGGATCTCAGCGATTTGAATACTATTCAAGGCGGCGCCCTTCCGGATGTTGTCCGAGACAACCCAAAGATCCAATCCCCTGGGGTGAGAGATGTCATCCCGAATTCGCCCGACAAAAACCGGATCGGTGCCTGCCGATTCAGTCACCGCCGTAGGGTAACCCCCATCGCCATGTTCGTCCAGAACAACGATACCCGGTGTTTTTTCCAGAACGGCGCGCGCTTCGATGCTCGTCATTTTCTCACGGGTTTCTATATGAACAGCTTCCGAATGCCCATAGAAAACCGGCACTCGTACCGCGGTCGGGTTCACCAGGATCGTTTCATCACCCAGAATCTTTCTGGTTTCCCATACCATCTTCATTTCTTCCTTGGTATAGCCGTTATCCATAAAGACATCGATATGGGGCAGCGCATTGAAGGCGATTTGCTTTGGATAAACCGTGCTTGTTGTCGGTTTACCATTCAATAGGGCGCCGGTTTGCATGGCAAGTTCCTCTATCGCCTCTTTCCCTGTCCCGGAAACCGCCTGATAGGTACAGACATTGATCCGCTCGATACCCACGGCATCATAAATCGGCTTCAAGGCCACCAACATCTGGATAGTGGAGCAATTGGGGTTTGCGATAATCCCACGATGGGGATAGCGCGCAATCTCACCGGGATTTACTTCAGGCACCACCAGGGGAATATCCTCGTCACGCCGAAACTGGGAGGTATTATCGATAACGACACAACCCTGTTCAGCCGCACGTGGCGCGTATTCGGCGGATATCCCGGCCCCAGCCGAAAAAAGCCCGATCTGTACGTTGGAGAAATCGAATTCCGCGACATTTTGCACCGTCAAGTACTGACCTCGAAATTCCACCCGCTTTCCCGCCGAGCGATGACTTGCCAATGGATACAGGGTATCGACGGGAAACTCCCGCTCGGCCAGAATGGAAATCATGGTTTCGCCCACTGCGCCGGTAGCGCCAAGGACAGCGACATTATAGGATTGGTTTGTCATTTTGTGATTTTGTATTTTCTGTTTTTGATTGAGAGAAGGAACTGTAATTCCGTGCTAAATTATGTTCCTGCGTTCGCTAAAAATTATAAGAGAAATCAAACCAGTACTGTGCCCGGCTGGAATCGGGATCCGCATCGATATCTACCCCAACATCATTCGGTTCCCGGCCGTCCATGGCATAAGCGGCTTTCAGGTTTGCCGTCAGGCGGCCCGGCAACGAGAATCTAAGACCTGTTCCAATCCCGACACTTGAAAGTCCGCGTCTCGACCCATGGGCCGACACTGCATCGACAGGAACAGTCCCGTTGGAAAACGCCTTGCCATAATCGGCAAAGAAGGAAACCTGCAATACCTCGCCCCAGGTCAGGTCATTGAACGCCGGTGTATTGGCAAAACCCGGTGCATCCAGCCGCCATTCCAGGGAGGCCATAAAGCCGTTATCCGCCCGGTACCCGGAAATATCACGCACGGAACCAAGCCGTCCGATATTACTTTGGCCAGTATGATCTCCATAAAATGGCGCCTCTGGCCATGCAGAGAGGCCGGATTTATTGACAACCCCCACTCGTCCCTGCAGATTCTGGCTCAGATTCCCGGTTCGGCGGCTAAAAAACGTATAGTCGAGATAGGCTTTTGCAACCCTCGAAATGCCGCTCGCGCCGCTGTGTCCCTGCCACATATCGACATCGAACGATGCGCCTTCGGCATAACTCGTTCCTATGGACAGGTTCTTCGACAGGTCCATCGACAAATCCGCCAGCGGATGCGAAGACACACCCGGCAGCGACAGGTGGGATCCGACGGTGGTAGAAGAATCGTCGGCACTCGCCACGCCAGCGGTCAGAGACACCAGCAGAAGGTATCCCATAAGAGATACTTTTCGACAATAGCTTGTGTTTCTCATGATAATTTTGCTCCGCAAAACTATAACGAATCACTTCCCGCTGAGCGCTCCTGAGAGCAGCCGGAAAATGATTACTCGTCCGTCACGCACCCCTGGGAAGCGTCCTTGACGTTTTTGATATATTTGTAAAGCGTGCCGCGCACCGCCTTATAGGGCGGCATCACCCATTCGGTCCTTCGTTTTTGAAGCTCATCGTCCGCGACTTCCACCGTCAGTACATTACGCTCGGCATCCATGGTGATGATATCGCCATCGCGGAGCAATGCAATCGGGCCACCTTCCTGGGCCTCGGGCACCACATGACCAATGATAAAGCCGTGAGAGCCGCCAGAAAAGCGCCCATCGGTAATTAGTGCCACTTTCTCACCGAGACCGGCGCCCATGATGGCCGATGTAGGCGTTAACATTTCCGGCATGCCAGGGCCACCTTTCGGGCCTTCATAACGGATGACGATGACTTGTCCGGCCGCGATCTCGCCTCGCTCCAACGCCGAGAGCATCTCTTCCTCGGCATCGAACACCTTCGCCGGACCCGAAAACCGCAGGCCTTCCTTTCCGGTTATTTTCGCCACCGCCCCGCCTGGTGCCAGGTTGCCCTTCAGGATCTGAACGTGTCCGGAAGGTTTTATCGGATTGGCCAGGGAATGAAAGACCTTTTGTCCTTCGGTCAGACCCGGCACATCCGCAAGGTTCTCCGCCACGGTATTGCCCGTCACGGTCAGGCAATCTCCATCGATAAAACCCTGCTCCAAAAGATACTTCATAACGGCGGGGACCCCGCCGACCTTATGGAGATCCTCCATTACGTATTGGCCGCTGGGTTTCAAATCCGCCAAAAATGGCACACGGTTGCTGACGGCCTGGAAATCATCGATGTCGAGCGGCACCTCTACAGCGCGCGCCATGGCGATAAGATGCAACACGGCATTCGTCGAACCGCCAAGGGCCATCAAGATAACCATTGCGTTCTCGAAAGCGCGGCGGGTCATGATGTCCCTGGGCTTGATATCCCGCGCCAGGAGGTTACGGATCACGTGACCTGCCTGGAAACATTCATCGAGTTTCTCGGATTCGACCGCCGGCGTGGAGCCACTATAGGGCAACGACATGCCCAGGGCCTCAATGGCCGATGCCATGGTGTTCGCCGTATACATACCACCACAGGCTCCCGGCCCCGGACAGGCGTTCCGAACAATGGCCTGACGGCGTGCATCGTCGATGGAGCCGGTAATATATTCTCCATAGCTTTGAAAAGCGGAGATGATATCCAGCGGCTGGGTACCGAGATAACCCGGTTTTATCGTGCCGCCATAGATCATCAGGCTCGGGCGATTGAGCCGCCCCATGGCCATGATGCATCCTGGCATGTTTTTATCACACCCCGGAATGGAGATATTGGCATCGTACCACTGGGCGGCGGTCACCGTCTCGATGGAATCGGCAATCAGATCACGCGACTGCAATGAATAGCTCATGCCCTCGGTGCCCATGGAAATGCCATCGCTGACACCGATGGTGTTGAAGCGCATCCCCACAAGACCGGCCGCCTCCACACCCTCCTTGACCCTGTCCGCCAGGGAGAGCAAATGCATATTGCACGGGTTTCCATCATACCAAACACTTGCGATGCCTACCTGTGCTTTTGCCATATCCTGCTCTTTGAGCCCCGTGGCATACAGCATTGCCTGGGAGGCTCCCTGGGCCTTGGGCTCGGTAATGCGCGCGCTGTATTTGTTCAGTGGTCGTGTCATTGCAAGTCTCCAATCATTTCTATGGGGTCAGCATTATTGAAGTTTTGTTCAAACGCCAACATTCTCAAAATAGATACATTACTCCACCAATGATATCTCTTTTGGGTCCAATTTCAGCGCCGACAACTTGTCAAGAAAATCTTCAATATTCTTGTTAGCCGAACCTTCATTAGCTAGCCGGAGTCGTTTCACAGCTACCAAAGCATCACCTACCGTCGCAGTATGTGGAGCAATAACCGTCTCGTCTAAGAGCGTGTCTTAAAATT
>JABDQX010000314.1 GCA_013042035.1 Gammaproteobacteria bacterium | reverse complement strand
CTTCAAGGTCGAGTGGACCGATCTCGAAGGATTCATGAAACGCGAGAACTGGCGTTTTTAGTTTAGTCGTCCGCTGGTTCCCCAGCTCTGCTTGGGGCTCCTTTTCCCGGAAGCGCCAGCTTCCATTTCAACGCGCTTCCCTTCCTTCTGACGCCCCGCGCATTTCCTTGATGCGCCTCAACCCAGCCCGGTTCAAAAATTACGAATGGGGAAGTAAGCGAGCCTTTCCTGAATTCGTAACGCTCTTTGGTCGAATCATCATGTCGCAAGACGGGAATCGGGTTTTCCTGCTCTGTAGGTTTGGGGCTCCGGCAACGGTGGGGTGTCTTCAATCAAAAGCGCCAGGGCCTCTTTTGCATTGGTTAGCGCCTCTTCATAAGTCCGGCCATGGGACTGCGCGTAGGGACCGAACTCGGGAAGAGAGGCGATGTAACATTGATCCTCATCGGACCATCGGATCAGAATGCTATAACGTGGGTTCATTCTTCCTCCTGTATTCCTTGCAGGTAGTTCAAGACGTTATTTTCCTGGTATGGTTTTGCATCAGCGCCATCGTTGCCGGACAAAATCAGTTTGTTGGCGCATTTCGGATGCATCCACTTCGTGTGGCTACCCTTTGCTCGTTCACAGGTGCAACCTGCTCTGAGCAGCATCCCTTTTAATTCTCTAATCTTTTTCGGCACACCGCACCTTTTGTCTTACGTCTTGACCGGTTCTGCGAATCGGTACCACGTTCTGAATGAGGGCGCGTAATTCGTCTACGGCATTGCCAGCCAGTCGGCAAGATCCTCGGGTGAAGAAAGTAAACAATCCGCGCCCCATTCCTTCGGTCTATCAACCGAGGCGAGATAACCGAACAACGCCACCGCTGTACGCATACCGGCGCGCCTGCCTGCCTCGATATCCTTGGCGGCATCTCCGATATACAGGCAATGGGCGGGTTCTACGCCGATTTCCCGACAGGCAATCAACAGGTGATCGGGGTGTGGCTTGGGACGGGTCGTGGCATCCCCGCTCACGATACAGGCTGCTCGCCGATCGAGGCCAAGGGCCACCGTCAATGGCTCGGTTAACCAAGCGCTTTTGTTGGTGACGATTCCCCAAACCATCGAATTTGCCTCGATACGCGCCAACGCTACTTCCATGCCCGGAAACAGGCGGGAACGGTTTGCGATGTTGGCGCTATAAACCGCCAGAAATCGTTCAGTCAGTTCGGCGAACTCGGGCGCTTCCGGATCCATCCCAAAGCCTCGTTGCAGCATAGTGCGGCTTCCCCCGGAAATAGAGGGCAAAAGCTCGTCCAGGAACAGTGGAGATTCGACGCCTTTTTCCTTCATTACCCGGTTAAGGGCAAAGAGCAGATCCGGGGCCGTGTCCACCAGGGTACCGTCCAGATCGAATAAGATGGCGCGGAACTCGGTGGGGGAGAGGTGTGTGCAGTCTTGATGATGGGGCGTATCCACTGGAAATCTTTTAACGCCTGTATGTTAGAGGGTGTCTGAAATGGTAAGCGAAATTTCCAGCTCTATTCGAAACTTCAACTGCTTTCAAAACCATTGAGCGGCCCGTTCGAGGTATAAGACTCTGTCATTTTCCTCGCAACCAGGCAATATAGTTGACGTTCACATCGTCGGTCAGCCGGAAATAATTGCTCAACGGGTTATACGAGAAACCCTGCAAATCCTTGAGTAGAAGACCCGCGTCGCGTCCCCACTGGTCCAATTCCGAGGGTCGAATGAACCTGGAATAATCATGGGTACCTTTCGGCAAGAGACGAAGGAAATATTCAGCGCCCAGGATAGCAAAGAGCCAGGCCTTGGGATTGCGATTGATGGTGGAAAAGAAGCAATCGCCGCCGGGCTTTACGAGTTTTGCGCACGCGCCGATCGTCAACGCGGGATCGGGCACATGCTCGAGAAGTTCCATGCAGACCACGACATCGTATGCGCCGGCCTCCTGTTCAGCGAGTTCTTCAGCCGTAATATGCCGATAGTCCACATCGATATCGGATTCGATCAGATGCAGCTTCGCGACACGCAGCGGCCCCTCGGCTGCATCGATGCCGGTAACGATAGCTCCCCGGCCCACCATGGCTTCGGCCAATATTCCGCCGCCACATCCCACATCGAGAATTCGCTTTCCTCGCAGGTCCGCATGGCGCTCGATATAATCCAAGCGTAGCGGATTGAGTGTATGCAGTGTGCGGAAATTGCCCTCCGGATCCCACCAGCGGGCGGCCAGTTGTTCGAACTTGGCGACTTCATCCGGATCGATGTTGTTTGAATTCATACTTTCTCCAATGCCTTATTCTGGCCGGGTTTTGGCTGTCCGGGTTTTGTGTTCCACATCAGGCAATCCTGCTTCGCCAGCGCTCTGCCTTATCAAGTAGTTCAGCTTCATCGAGTGTCGTCAAAACACGGTCTTTTAATACCTGCCGTCCCGCCACCCACACCTGAGTTACCTGCTGCCTGCTCGCGGAATACACCAATTGCGCGATGGGATTGTATACCGGCTGGGTCTCTATAGCGCGCAGATCGATCGCCACGATATCCGCTGCCTTGCCCGGCACCAGTGAACCGATGGTATCGTCAAGGCCAAGCGCGCGGGCGCCATGAATCGTGGCCATTCCAAGGACGCGGGCGGCTGGCAGGGAACGGGCGGAGTTCGCCAGCCCCTTGGCAAGCAGCGCCGCGGTGCGCATCTCACCGAACATATCCAGGTCATCATTGCTCGCGCACCCGTCCGTCCCCAAGGCGACATTTACTCCTGGCGCCAAAAAACGCTCCACGGGACATAATCCGCTGGCAAGTTTCAGGTTGGATTCCGGACAATGCACAACGTGGGCGCCATTGGTGGCAAATAACGTGATCTCGTCCTCGGCCACATGGGTCATATGGATGGCCATCAGACGAGGGGAAAGCAAACCGAGCCGATCCAGCCGGGCAATCGGGCGCATTTTATATTGGTCCTGGCTATGGGCAAGTTCGTCCCCGGTTTCATGGACATGCATGTGGATGGGGATATCGAGCTCCTCGGCCAGTACTCGCACGCGCTCCAGGGAGGCATTGGACACGGAATAGGGCGCATGGGGGGCGAATGCCGTGGAAACAAGCGGCTCATGACGGCACTGGTCATGCACTTCTATCCCACGGGCGATGTAACCTTCTCCGTCATGCGCCCACGCGGTGGGAAAATCCAGGACAATCAGTCCCAGTACGGCCCGGATTCCCGCCTCAGAAACGGCGCGTGCCGCCTCATCCGGATAGAAATACATATCATTGAAGCAGGTTGTTCCACCACGCAACATCTCGGCGGCGGCCAGACGGGTACCGTCATAGACAAACGCCTCATTCACCCAGCGGGTCTCGGCCGGCCAAATGTGATTGTGTAACCAGTCCATCAGTGGCAGGTCATCGGCAATACCCCGGAATAGCGTCATAGCGGCATGGGTATGGGTATTGATGAGACCCGGTATCAATACATGATTCGGGAGCGAATGTTGGGTTTGCGGCGCATAGCGGGCCTCGGCATCCCGAAAGGGAAGGACGGAAATGATCGTTCCCTCATGGACCGCGATGGCATAATCTTCCAGGATTTGCCCCTCGGGCTCCACGGGGACGATCCAGCGGGCATGAATAAGCGTGTCGATGTGTTGCATAAGAAACTCGTCGCCAAACCAAAAGTTATCGTCTTTCCCGTAGCTTTGCCATGCAAAGTAAGAACAAGGCCCTGCTGCCTTGGCCTACCGCCATGTACCCCCCCCCTTTCATCGCCTGGGGTA
>JABDQX010000311.1 GCA_013042035.1 Gammaproteobacteria bacterium | reverse complement strand
GGCTATCCGGAACTGGAAAGAAATCGAATCCATCGAGGGGGCCAATATCTTTGGCGTCAGAGACGCTCCCGAAGGATTCCGGGAATGGGCGCTGGAGCAGGGGGCGGTGGAGAGAGAAATTACGAATTAAGAATTAGGAATTGGGAGAGAGCCGTGGGGGGAGGAATCACGAATTAAGAATTAGGAATTGATGTCATATTTTTGGTGTTTAAGAGCGCAATGCGCTGAGAAACTCTTCGGGTGATATACCGGCTTGTTTGATTACTCCGAACAGTGTGCCTGTTTTCAGTTCCCGGTGATTGGGTACCACACAACCGGAAGAACCTCGCCGAAGGACGATGTGACTGCCGCGCTGTCGTACTACCGAAAAACCCAATCGTTCCAATGCCCGTATGGTTTCTGAAGCAGAAACTACTGGTAGTTTAGGCATGTGCGGTGACTTGGAATGTCGTCAACAGCGGACGGACTGTCACCATTAGCGGAAATTCCTCAAGGTACAATTCGGTCGCTTCCCGTAAATTCATCAAAGCAGCTTCTACGGTTTCACCCTGTGTCGTTGTGCGTGTCTCGGGATTGTAAGCGACATAGCCACCTTCCGGTGCGGGTGTCAATACTGCGGATAATTCCATGAACATTTTCTCCGATTTCTTGTGGTTAGAATTATGCCCCATTCACCACCTTCGTCGATTCAGGCACGCTCTCAGACAAAGGTCAGCGGCACATCATCCTTGGCCCTCTTTGGTTTGCCACGGTCTTATTTCGGCATCTCTTCGTTATCGATTGATGCCGGCACATACATGGAATCCAGATACATCTCGATACCGAGCTTTTCCCCCACCCGGCGCGCCCGCTCTGAAATCATGGGCGAGACCATGATTATTCGGTTGGCCTTTCTCCGATGACGCTTTTCATAGAAACGGACCTTGCGTTCGAAGATATACATGGCCGGTTTGTCCACCGATGATTTGAGTTCGCAGATAATCAAGAGCCCGTTCTTGACGATGATATCCAGTTCGATCTGTTCCGGCTGCCCGAAGAATACCTCGCCTTCATCATCGAATTCGTTGACGTTGACCACCTCCACGCCGAAGCTTTTCGTCAGGATCGCCGCCAGGGCATCGCGGAAGGCCTTTTCCGAGTGCATGCCCCAACGCGCCCCCAGCGCCCCGATGGAACGGTCGTGTTTTTTCGCCTGGGCCATGATCTCTTGGTGCATTTCATCGAAGCGTTTGCATGATTCCTCCCATTTGCGGTTTTGTTCTTCCTCCTCGTGTTTGTTTTCCTGTTTTTGTGCTTCCCATTCTGTGACTGATTCTGTCATGGTATTTGCGCCAATCCATTCATGTAGGGCCTCAACGCATCCGGGATACGAATATTCCCCTCGGCATCCTGATAGTTTTCCAGCAGCGCCACCAGGGTGCGGCCCACGGCGAGGCCCGAGCCGTTCAGGGTATGCAATAGCTGGGGCTTCCCGGTCTCGGGATTACGCCAACGCGCCTTCATGCGCCGGGCCTGGAAATCTTCGAAATTGCTGCACGAGGAGATCTCCCGGTAGCGATTCTGAGCCGGTAGCCAGACTTCGATGTCGTAGGTTTTCGCGGCGGAAAATCCAATGTCTCCCGTGCACAGGGTGACCACGCGATAGGGTAGTTCCAGCCGCTGAAGCACGGTCTCGGCATGTCCGGTGAGCGCTTCCAGGGCATCGTAGGAATCCTCGGGGCGCGTGAACTGCACGAGTTCCACTTTTTCGAACTGATGCTGTCGGATCATGCCGCGGGTGTCTTTTCCGTAGGAACCGGCCTCGCTGCGAAAGCAAGGGGTATGGCAGACGAATCTTTGTGGAATTTGATTTGCCTCGAACAGATGATTGCGCGCCATGTTGGTGACCGGCACCTCCGCCGTTGGGATCAGATAAAAATCTTCCTCCGGAATATGAAATAGATCTTCCTTGAATTTCGGTAGTTGCCCGGTCCCTCGCAGGCTGTCCGCGTTGACGAGATACGGGACGTAGATCTCCGTGTAGCCGTGTTCGCGCGTGTGTAGATCCAACATGAACTGGATAAGCGATCGGTGTAGCCGCGCCATGGGTCCTGTCATGGTGACAAAACGGGCGGCCGTTATCTTGGTGGCCTGCTCGAAATCCATCAAGCCAAGCCCGGCGCCGAGATCCACGTGGTCTTTTGGTTCGAAGTCGAAGACAGGCGGTGTTCCCCAACGGCGAATCTCCGGGTTGTCTTCCTCGCTTGTGCCTGTCGGCACAGAGGCGTGGGGGATATTGGGAATACCGAGCAGGATGTCTTCCAGTTTTGTTTGGCAGGTTCTGAGCTGCTCTTCGGCGTTTTTCAGCGCATCGCCCAGGTGACCCACCTCGGCCAGTAACGGCGCGATGTCTTCGCCCGCGGCCTTGGCCTTGCCGATGGATTTGGAGCGGGTATTCCTTTCCTGTTGGAGTTCTTGGGTGCGGATCTGAATCTGTTTGCGTTCGGTTTCAAGCGTACCCAATGTGGTGACATCGAGCATGAATCCTCGCCGCGAAAGCAGTTCCGCGGTTGCTTCGAGTTGGTTACGGATGCGATTTGGGTCAAACATTTTCTGTAGTTTGTGCTAAGGTATTTTGATGAGGATGTTTGCGATATTGGCGGAATTTTAATGAGGAACTGTTGTGGTTGGCCAATCTATTTCCAATTGTCCCGATTCTTCCGGTAGAGACGCCGCTGCGGCCTTGATTTGTGGCTCCATGGCTTATGACAGCATTATGGTCTTCGATGACCATTTCAAAAACCATATTTTGCCCGATAAGCTGGATATCCTGAATGTTTCTTTTCTTATTTCCGGGATGCGCAGGGAGTTTGGTGGTTGCGCCGGCAACATTGCCTATGGTCTTACGCTATTGGGCGATCCGGCATTGCCGATGGCCACCGTCGGCAGTGACTTTTTTTCCTATGCCGACTGGATGGATACCAATGGAATAACCCGCCGCTGCCTTAAAAGTATCGACGACACGCTGACGGCCCAAGCATTCATTATCACGGATCTGGATGACAATCAAATAACGACATTTTATCCGGGCGCCATGACGTTTTCCCATGGGAATCCCATTGATACCGCCGAAAATGTTGTCCTTAGTATTGTTTCTCCGGATGGTCGTGATGGGATGGTGCAACATGCCGCCGATCTGGCCGAACGGAGCATCCCATTTCTTTTCGATCCCGGTCAGGGAATGCCCATGTTCTATAAGGATGACTTGAATACCTTTATCGAGCAAGCTACCTGGGTTGCAGTAAACGGCTACGAATGGGAAATGTTGCGAGAACGTACCGGATTTTCGGT
>JABDQX010000310.1 GCA_013042035.1 Gammaproteobacteria bacterium | reverse complement strand
GTCATACACGGTGGATGAGCATACTTTGTTCGTGGTGGGCAACCTGCGCACCTTCGCGGCCCTGGAACGGCATGGGAGATTCGCTCTTTGCGTCAGAATCTTTGCGGAGATCCCGAAGCGCGAACTCCTCTACATCGCCGGTCTTTTCCACGATATCGCCAAGGGCCGGGGAGGAGATCACGCCAAGCTTGGCGCCGAAGAGGCACTGACGTTCTGTCTGGAACACGGCTTGAGTCAGTATGATGCCAAACTTGTCGCGTGGCTGGTGGAAAACCATTTGCTGCTATCGATGACGGTACAGCGCAGGGACATCCACGACCCCGAAGTGGTTCATGATTTTGCCGCCACGGTTGGGAATCAAATTCGTCTCAACTATCTCTATTTATTAACGGTGGCCGACATTCAGGGTACCAACCCCAGGCTTTGGAACGACTGGAAACATGCCCTGCTAAGGGATCTGTACGAGGCATCCCTGCTCGCGTTGCGCCGGGGTCTGGAAAATCCCATCGATCAGGCGGAACGTATTGCCGAGAACCAGGAAGAAGCGCGCAAATTCCTGCAACAGGAGGGGTTGTTTTGCAAAGAAGCGGAAAAGTCTCGGATCGAGACCCTGTGGGAAAGCGTCGGTGAGGATTACTTCCTGCGTTACCGACCCGATGAGATCGCCTGGCATACGCGCGCCATTACCGATGGGCAGGATCGGGACCCACCCATCGTTCTGGTACGCAAAGGACGCGCCGGTATGGATATCTTTGTGTATACCCAAAACCGGGATCGGTTGTTTTTGGCTTCTACTACCATCCTCGATCGCCTGAATTTAACGATCCACGATGCGCGCATCGTCACCGCCGATGATGGCATGACGCTCAATTCCTACGTGGTGCTGGAAGCATCCGGACATACCATCACGGGTGAGGACGCCATACATCGCAAGCGGGAAATTCACGATGCCCTTATTCGGCAACTACGGTATCCGGAGGATACGGTTTCCCCCGTTTCACGTTTGCCAAAACGGCAGTTGCGGCATTTCACCACCAATACCATCGTGTCTTTTCACGAGGACGATACCAACCGTCGCACCATTATGGAGGTAGGCGCCGGTGATCAACCCGGCCTCCTGTCGCGGATCGCACAAGTTCTGTCCCATTGCGGGGTGCGGCTGCACAAGGCGAAAATCGCCACGTTCGGGGAACGGGCCGAAGATATATTTTTCATTACCGATAGCAATAATCAACCTCTTGCGGAGACAGCGCAGAACTGTCTGCGTGGGAAGATTATCGCTGCGGTGTGAATCTACTTCCAACGCCTGAATTCTGAACTTTTACAATCACAAACGCGGATTCGCACAGAAACCTTGAATACAGGATTATTTTCGGCGCCATCCGGTTTCATGGCGTTTTTAGAACCTTAGAGCGTGCCTGAATGAATCACACGCTCTAAGAGCCGCTAATCCTTACGGATCAGGGTCACGAAAAGTAAAAACGCACCCACGGTAATGGCGGAATCGGCTACGTTGAAGGTGGGCCAGTGCCAGCCCTGATAGTGTAGATCGATAAAGTCCACGACAGCGCCGAATACCAGCCGGTCCCACAGGTTCCCAAGCGCCCCGCCCAACACCAACGTCAATGCCGCGGGTAACAGAAGCTGGCCACGTGGTATGCCGCGCAACCAGTGGACAAGTACGATGCTGATCACTATGGACAGACCGGCAAATAACCAGCGCTGCCAACCGCCGGCATCGCTCAGAAAACTAAAGGCGGCTCCCGGATTATGGGTCAGCGTGAAACTGAGAAACGATAGTACCGGCACGGGGACGTGAGGGGCGAGCACGGCGCTCGCCAGATATTTCGAGCCCTGATCGAGGATGACGATGAGTGCCACCAACATCAGCCAACGGGTTATCCGCACCGGTTTTCCGGTCGATGACAAGTGATTGAGATAATTCGAATGCGTGCCACGAATGGTAGGTTTCATGGGATATTTTCACATTGAGGGTTTATTGGGGTCGTTTTGACATGCTATCAATACGATCTGCTATTATCCAGCGTTCCGACCAGGGCACCGTTGCCTGAAAATATAAATGAGTACAGATACATGCCGAAAAACATTGCTATCGTCATTGGTTCCTTTCACCAGAAAGAAGCGAATGAAATGCTGGACGAGGTCAGAAACTTTGCAAAACAAAATGGGCTCAATATAGTGGAAGAGGCTTGGGTGCCGGGATCCATGGAAAAACCGCTTGCTCTGAAGCGGGTATTGAGCGACAGTCGCGTGGATGGGGCCGTCGTTCTCGGCATCATAGAGAAAGGGGAAACAAAACACGGACTTGTCATGGCGCAGGCCGTGGTAAGCGCCATCATCGGGCTTCAACTGGAGCTGATGAAACCCGTCGGGGTCGGCATACTCGGCCCGGAAATATTACCCGATCAAATACCATCGCGTGTCAGACCTTACGCGCGCAATGCCGTCAAGGCGTTGGTAAAGGTTATGAAGGACGACTAGCAACTTCCTTCGGTTATGATCTCTATGAAAATCCATATGTTGCGGCTGGACGTGTTTGTGAGCCAAGGTATAAATCATGTCTTTTATCGACGCGCTTGATCGGCACAATCGTCTATTCCGGCAACTGACATCCGTCGAGGCTACCTGCCATCTTCTCGCCGATCACATGGCGGGGTGTTTTCACTCCGGTGGAAAGATCCTGTTTATGGGCAACGGCGGCAGCGCCGCGGATTGCCAGCATCTGGCCGCCGAGTTTGTCGTTCGTTACAAGAGCGAACGGCAACCGCTCGCCGCCATGGCGTTAACGGTCGATACATCGATTCTGACAGCCCATGCCAATGATTATGGTTATTCATCGGTATTTACGCGTCAGGTCCAGGCACTTTGCAGACCGGAAGATTTGATCATCGGCTTGTCCACCTCCGGTAATAGCCCGAATGTCATCGACGCCATGGCGGCGGGAAAGAAGATCGGGGCGCGGACCTGGGGCTGGAGCGGTCAATCCGGCGGAAAGCTGGCCGGGATTGCCGACTATGTACTGCGGATCCCGCACACGGAAACCGCCCGCATTCAGGAAGCCCATCTGTTTATCGGTCACTGGTTGTGTGAGGAATTGGAAAATCGGATAAGCTGTGCGCCAAACTCATCTTGCACACCCTAGCGGCGTTAAACTTGCCCCCCTAGCGACGTTAAAAATGATCTCACAATACCAATTTATTCCATATAAACTCCGCTTTTTCGCTACGATCCCCTTTAACCAAACAGGCTGTTAGTTTTGCATTTACCCCGGGTAGCCAATGAAACTTGTAATTCTTGATAGAGATGGCGTTATCAACGAAGACTCGGAAAATTTCATCCGAACCGCTGACCAATACATAGCACTACCGGGCGCCATGGCGGCCATCGCGCGTCTCAGCAATAATGGCTATACGGTGGCCGTGGCAACCAATCAGTCCGGGATTGCCCCTGGTTTATTGACGCTGCGGGATCTGGCGGGCATACACGATAAATTGCAGCAACTGGCTATCGCCGCCGGCGGGGAAATCAGCAAAATCGTATTTTGCCCCCACGGACCGGATGATGATTGCGAGTGCAGAAAACCCAAGGCCGGTCTGATGAATCAGCTCATCGATGCCCTTGGCACACCGGAAACCTGCTTTATGGTGGGGGACAACCTGCGCGATCTGCAGGCAGGCATGGCAGTGAACGCCATCCCCTTGCTGGTCAAAACCGGCAAGGGAAACAGAACCATCGCCAATAGTTCATTACCCCATGGTTCGTTACCCGAGGGAACATTGATCTTCGATGATCTCCGGGCAGTGGCCGATTGGATTATTGGGCGGCAAAGCGTCTGAAATACGGCTTGACCAGAGAATGATGCAGCAGATCACCGTCGACATTGTCATCCTCGGCGGTGGCGTTTCGGGGCTCTGGACACTCAATCGTGCCGTTCAGGCAGGCTATAGCGCGATCCTGCTGGAAAAGGACCAACTGGGTGGCGCTCAGACGATCCGCTCCCAGGGAATCATTCACGGTGGCGTCAAATACGCCCTGCATGGCGCGCTGACCACGGCATCCAACGCCATCAGGGACATGCCGGTCATCTGGCAGACCTGTCTCGAGGGCTCCGGACAAATCGATCTGCGTGGGGTGGATATTCTTTCAGACGCCCACTACCTGTGGTCAAGAGAATCCCTCGGCGCCCGCATGACGGCCTTTTTTGCAAGCCATGCCCTGCGAGAGCGCATTTCCCGCGTACCCTTCCATGCCCGTCCCAGCCTATTTCAGGATGACCGGTTCCATGGCGCTGTCTATCGCCTGAACGAACTGGTCCTGAATGTACAAAGCCTGATCAAAAAGCTTGCCGAACCTGTCACCAATCGCATCTTTCAGGCGGGCCCGGATGACTATCACCTTGAAACTATCGAGGGAAATGTAACGGCTCTGACATTTCCGGCCCATGATCTTACCCTCCGTCCGAAGCGGCTGGTTATCTGCTGCGGTGAAGGATACGAGGCCGTTGCCAAACGGCTGGCTCTCCCCTCGCCCAGAATGCAACGGCGGCCGCTACACATGGTGATGGTAAAATTCAAGCGCCAAACGGCGCCATCACTCTACGCCCACTGCCTGTCCGGTGGGACACGTCCGCTTGTTACCATCACGACCCACTACACAAAAAACCAAGATACGGTTTGGTATATGGGGGGAGAACTGGCCGAATCCGGAACGAAACGGGATGTGCCAGGGCAAATCAAAAAGGCCGAATCAACGCTCCATGAACTCTTGCCCTGGGTAGAACCCACGCAGGCGCACTGGGCAACGCTGCGGGTCGATCGGGCAGAACCCAAACAAAGCACGCTGACGCTGCCCGACAGCGCATTTGTCGCACAACACAAAAATCTCATCATTGGCTGGCCAACCAAACTGGCCCTGGCGCCCGATCTCGCGGAAAAGGTTATGGCCTATCTGCCCCCTCTCGAAAAAAGCACCCTACCCTCTCCTCCCGTCGAACTCGCCATCCTGCCACGACCGACTATTGCCGAGGCGGTTTGGGATGAGATCTTTTGAAAAAGTAACCCCATGAAAGATTTCGTCGACCTGAACAACACACCAAAAACACGGATGGCCGGACTGGAAATCAGTCGAATCGGGCTCGGCACCGTGAAACTGGGAAGGGTCAAAGGTGTCAAATACCCAAAATCCTTTACGATCCCCAATGACGCGGAGGCCGGTTATCTGCTCTCCCATGCCCGCGATCTGGGTATCAATCTCATCGATACGGCGCCCGCCTACGGCACCAGCGAAGAGCGCCTCGGCAAATTGCTGCGCGGCACGAGGAATGCGTGGGTTATTTGCTCGAAGGCGGGCGAGGAATTCGACCCGGCATCAGGAAAATCGCTCTACCGCTTCACACCTGAACACATCCGAATGAGCGTGGAACGCAGCCTGGAACGCCTTGGAACGGATCGCATCGATATCCTGTTGATCCATTCCGATGGCAATGACCGGGAGATCATCGAACACCACGGCGCCCTGGAAACACTGGATGCGTTAAAGCGCGAGGGCAAAATTATCGCGTCGGGTATGTCGACAAAAACGGTGGCAGGTGGAATTCTGGCGGCAAAGCAGGCCGATTGCGTCATGGTCACCTGGAATCTCGCCCATGATCACGATCTGCCCGTCATCGATTATTGCCACGCCCAGGGGAAAGGGGTTCTCATCAAAAAAGCGCTGGACAGTGGTCACGCGGCAAGTTCCCCGGCAGCGGATCCGATCCGGAAGACTTTCGAGATGATCTTCGCTCATCCGGGGGTCGGCAGCGTGATCATCGGCACCATCAATCCCGGGCATCTTGAGGACAATGTTCTGAAGATGCGTCAGGCGCTCCCCTAGCCCGCCGACATATCGGGAATAAAATCCACCGAGAAGACGGCCTGGATCGCCGGTTGGCCGTATACGGCACCACCGGTATAAACC
>JABDQX010000308.1 GCA_013042035.1 Gammaproteobacteria bacterium | reverse complement strand
TTCTATAAATTCCCGTACTGTTCGATAATCCGTGAATGGAAATGGCAAGGGAGCGCGTCACTAATATGATTCGGTTTAATCTTTTCGGCCAAGTCTGATTTGGATGGAACCGCAAGCTTTCGGCAATAAGGAGATAGGTGGCTGCCTCGTGGTCTGGGATATCGGCAAGATACAAGTTATACCGTTGAGATTTTGATGCAACGAATCGTTCCATGATACTCTCAATCATGCGACCGATATCGTTCTTCATCAATCCCGGTTTGACCCGGCATAATATTTCCCACTGACCTACCTGGAGGCGGGAACCTTCCCCAAGAAACGGATCAAAACGTTGATCAAGAATAATCGGATCAAAATTCTCTTTGCGGTAGATTCCTTTGGTAAAAGTCTCTAAGGCGGGATGAGCGTTTTTTCCTTGCCAGATGGCCCATGATTTGGATTCACGATCAATCGTGGAATCCGGCCAGGAGAAACGCGCCGTCCAGGCCAGTCCCCTGAAAGGCATTTCATTACCTCCACCTTTCAGTAATGCTGGTGTTCTGTTATCGGCACCTTTTCTAGAGAAGTCGGCCTGAACCCCTAGCCACAACTTATCATCCAAACCACGGAGATAATCATGATTCTGGCGTAGGGATTGATATATCAGGCCCAATCCGCCCGCCTGCGTTGCTCTCTCTCCTTCGCTCTTGGTGGTGAGCCCTTCATGGAATACATCGTATAAAAGAGCCTGAAACCTGTTTTTCTCCTTTCCTTCGAGCTGATTCCTGGCCTGGAACCGCCCGACCATCCCGACACCGGCATCAATGACAAACGCCTCCAGACAGCCGGCTTTACCTTCAAGATAACCACGCTCCAGTTGTGGGCATCGTCCTACTTCCGCCCACAGCGCTTCTTTCCAATTCTCTTTTGCTTCGGATGAGATTCCTTGGCCTCCCTGACGATAACGAACATAGATCCCGACCAGCCGAATCCGGCCCGCATCCTTATAGGCATGTTCGGCAACGTTGGTTATGGTCTCCCGAAAAAAAACCTTGAGCGTGTATAACAGGCGTGTATTGGCCCAGGGCCGTTCTTTACTGCGCAACAACAGTTCGGCGCGATCAAGCTGCTCGTTGATTTCCTCCTTTATGTCTTTGGTGTATTTCTCCTCCTCTTCAGAAAGTTCCAAAATCAGGGCCGGGATACACTGACTATTGACATAACGCAGTGAAACACTGGCATCCCCAAAATCCTTGATTTCTTTTTCGGTGATTTCTTTATCTCGAGAATCTTTCACGAAGATTTCGAGCTTTAGCATCTGCTCAAGAAATCCTTCCAGCGCCAGGAATTGAAGCAATCGCCTGGATTCGTCTGCTTGATGATCGGATACCGGCAATACAACAGCCGCCTTCCCGCCTTGCAAAACAAACTCTCCAAACGCCATAGTAAAAGCCAACAACGGAAGGGGGTCGACCCAGGTGCATTGCGAAAGGTCCAAGACAACACTGCGAATGTCATTGGATTGAAAGCTTCTTTCACGTATTGCTGTTTGAATGGCCCCAAAATGCGCGGCCCAGCCATCATCGCCGAGAATTTTGCCGGGGATACCAATCCGCAGCACCTCACCTTCCCATTTTGTGTAAAAAGGATTCGGTGGGCGAACGGATTCAGTCTGCTGATTCGACGTGAAGAGTACCTGGGTGGGCATGGGTTGAGTTGATGGGGTTGAATTTATGGGGTTGCGTTCTCTTTGATTGCCTCGACTAATATTCCCAGTATCTTGCCTGCCTGACTGATCAGATATTCGTTGAAGTCTATGGAAACCATGTCATTTTCCAACTTGAGGAATCTCCAATTGCTACCGGTGGTTACAACACCCAGGATATAGTTGCAAGAGGCGGTATTTCTTTGATTGAAGATTTGTGAAGCAATCATCTCGGCAATGCATTGGGCGTAACCGGATCTGATATTTTCATTTTTTGCCTCGACAACACAAATCACCGGACTTTTTATAAATACCTGATCGGGCGATTTGCTCAGGATGAAATCGCAGTATCCGTTGAGCCCCAGTTCATCGTCGACATTGAATTCCAGCCCGGAAAAGAGACTTATCTTTCTATCAAGTATTCTCCTCACCTCGATCAGAAGTGGCGCAATGATAAATTCCGATCTTGCCTTTCCCGTATTGATATTGAGGGCAAGATCGACATTCTCCTCCAATATCCCCGCAAACTGAGTGCTAGGCGGGATTTCCTCTGTCAAACCAAACAGCGAACCACCGGAATCGATGGTGATAGCGAATTTGCTTTTGACGTCTTCTATGGTTTTAAAGTTGCTATAGGGCATTTTGGTATACTTTTAGGCTCATGTTGGATTCCGGGTTGATGTCCTGTAATTGGTTTAATACTATTTCCTAAGCTAATGATGCTTAGGAGAATATTCGATGAGAACTCCCCGAGGTGGCTCTG
>JABDQX010000307.1 GCA_013042035.1 Gammaproteobacteria bacterium | reverse complement strand
ACCGAACGCTACGCAGTGGCGCTCCGGGACGATAAGCCATAGATCTGAATCTCGATACCGTGGTTGATAGAGAACTGCTCACCACAGCGCCGAGCGAGATGTTCGCGCAGTTGCCTCGCCAGATTGCGAGAGGTTTCCTCATCCAACATGGAAAGCTTCCTGGAAGCCAGGATTCGGCCTATCCAGGCATCCAAATCGAATGCAATCGGTTCCTCGTAGTGAATCATGGCCCGAATTTTCAGGCGAGGATCGTTGGCGCGTGGATGTTGACCCAGGGGTCTTCTCGTGTCGTGTTGCAGCGCGATTCCCAGTTCGGTAAGCAGTTCGAGCGTCAGTCTACCTGCGCGGTTGTCGGTAAGCCAGCAGAAGGTCGAGAGAACCAATTGACCAGTCCCGACCATTTGCGGGATGAGACGCTCCAGTACCCGGGATTGATCAAAACTCCCCCAGCACATGCAGGCCACAGCCAGATCGATGGGGCGGGCTAGTTGTGGCAGCTCCTCCGCCGCAGCGACAAGGAATGACACATCAAGGCCCTTTTTGCGCGCCGATAGTCTGGCCTGTTCGATTTGGCCGGCAGAACTGTCGATACCGACCACCTGCGCCCCTTGGCGTGCAAACTGGCAGGCCAACAGTCCGGGCCCGGTACCCAGATCCAGGATCTGTTGACCCGGCAGGCCAAGCCCGAAACAACGCAGAAGATCGTAATGGCTCCGAGGCGGACCGGGTCGGTAGCGGCGATAGTGCTTTGCAATACGATCCCAATTGTAGTCAACCATATAAAAACCTTTTCCGCAGTGGGGATTGCATAACAGAGGTTCGAGCTACATTTAGAGTTGAAGACGCCGGGTCATGAAACCGGGCATGATATGTGTCATCAGGCTTCCCAGACCGGCGAAGGCGTAGTAGAAACAGATAATCACCATCACCATCGGTATCTCCAGCGTGGAGACATCCACCACTTTATGCCGGGTCCATGTCTTGTGCCGTCCCTTGCTGCAACGTTGCCAGGAGACGCCCGCAGCGATGCTCAAACGGGCCGCGCCTGTAGCACCGCTGCGCTGGCTTTTAAGATAGTTGTCTCTGCCTTGGGCCATGGCGCGGCGTATCAGATGCCGCAACCCGTTTGGCGGTGGGTGGCTGACTTGGGCGCGATGACATTTATGGATCGGTATCCCTTCGGCATCGAGTTTGCGTATCAACCCTGTCATCCCAGCGCGAGTGGAACCGGGTATCGGATCGAATGGATAACGTTCAAAAACATCCCGGTGAAAGGCAATATTATTGGAGTAACAGCGCGCTCCGCATTCCAGGTCTTCGCGGGTGGAACGCAGGGGAAAAAACCAACCCAGGGCAAAGGCCTTTCCCAGCAATCCGGTCGGCTCGATATAGGTATTGCCACAGACGATCTGGACCCCCTCGCTGAATACCGCATTCAGCAATGCATCTAGCCAGCCCGACTCCGGGATCACATCGCTATCGAGAAAAACCAAAATGCTGCCGGTGGCCTGCTCCGCACCACGTTGCTTCATCTGATAATAGTTTAGCCCGGTGCCCTCGATCATTCGCAGTGCAAAGGCATCGGCGCGCAGATCGAAACAATCCGCAATCCGGCGCTCAAGATTGCGCCGCGCATTGGCGCTATCGTAAACAAACAGGATCTCGCAGCACGGATCAAGGAGATGTCCTGGCGCTACCGAATTCGGCGATGCGTCGCTTCGTGTAATTTGCAACCACTGATCGCGCAGGGTGTGCAGCATGGCACCCGCGCGTTTGTCCTCCGCGAGATCCTGGTTTTTCCACTCAATGATGACGGATATTTTGTTCATGTGATCTGAAATGAGATTCAAAACCCAAATGCTGCCAACTCTTCATTGAGCCATTTCTGTGCCCGTGGGGGATAAAAGGCAAGCGTGACGAGATCGTAGACGAGCTTTCCGGTCTCACTAAGTTGAATTCGCTTGCCGTCATCCTCAATGAGATCGGCATCGCTGAGCCTCGCGAGCACCTCGCGATAGTCGGTATCTATGGAACGACCGAATGTTCGGCTGTAGACATCGCGATCCAACGGTGTTCCATCACCGATGCTGCGGGCAACGAATTGGATGATGCGATCTTCCTCGGCCAGAGGAAACACTTCGGTAACCGGGCTTTTGCCCTGCTCAATGGCCTCCATGTAAGGCCGGATTCGGCTGTCATTGCGGTAGACCTTGTAACCCAGATGGGAGCGGGAACTCAAACCGATACCGAGCTGAAAACCGCTCATCTCCTCGTCGGTGCAGGCCAGGCGTTCGTGCCGGGCGGCGGCGGAATCCAGGCGCTTGAAGGTGTGCCAGCGGGTCTGGGTATAACCAAATTCGGCGGCGGCATCGCGTAAAACGGCCCGCCAACGCATCAATCGTTCGATATTCAGCGTTTCATCCGGGGCGATGGAACGAGAGACCGGTGTGTATTCATTCAGACGCAGGCTATAGGCGGTGAAGGTGGGCACACCCATGTCGGCGGCGTTTTCGATATCGCGCCGGAGGGATTCCTCGCTTTGTCCCGGTAGGCCGTACATGAGATCGATGTTTAGGATTAGCCCGGCGGCGATGACACGCTCGCAGGCATCCAGACCAATCTGTTCCCCATGGCGTCGCGAGACCGCCTCCAACACGCCATCCGACAGGCTTTGTATCCCCATGCTGACCCGCCCGATACCGTTATCCTTGAGCACCGAGATATGCTCGTCACTGATGGAGTCTGGGGATGCTTCCACGGTATGGATCGGTTCGCCATAGAGGGGCATACGTGTAAAAATGGCTGATAGTACCCGGTCCAGTAGATCCGGCGGCAGCGCGGTGGGGGTGCCACCGCCGACGAAGAGTTGTGATAGTGGCATACCCTCCGGCATCCATTCCAATTCCTTGATGAGCGCGGCTACATAGCGTTCCATTTCCTCGCGCTTGGCATTGACTCTTTTTGCGTAGCAGCAAAAAGTACAGGCATAATTGCAGAAGGGGATGTGGGCATAGAGGCGCATGTAGGGGTGTTTGACCCGGTCGCGTTCCATGCCGGGCGCAGGTTCAAACATCGGTGCGGCGTGGGGATAGACATGGGGTGCGGTATAGGCGATGCGCGGCGCAGCGCCAAGAGCTGTGTCGATGCGGTCGATATCGATGACGGTGGTTTCTGACATGGTGTTTTCTTTTTGTCGGAAATTTTCAGGTTTCGTCATTACTTATGCGTTTGTTGCCATGTCTCTGGATCGATTTTGATGCGGAAAATCCAATCCAGGGGTCGGCAATGCCAGAAACGGGCAGAGCTTGTCCCAGCCGTCCTCGGTTGGAATATCGATTACCTGGTTTAGACGTTTATCAATCCGAGATAAAACACGCTCATGCAAAACTGGATCAGTGAATTATACCGTCACCCGGATTTTATCATGATGGGGCATCAACAACGCACCGAAGATATGAATCTGGGACTGGGATGGCTTTATTATGCACTGGCGCGGATCGTTCGTACAAAAACGGTGGTGGTGATTGGTTCGTACCGAGGCTTTACGCCCATGGTTCTCGGCAAAGCGTTGTCGGACAATCTGGAAGGAGGGCGGGTTATTTTCATCGATCCTTCTTTTGTGGATGATTTCTGGAAAGACCCTGAAGCCGTACGCGCCCACTTCGCAGGTTTTGGGGTCAACAACATCAAACACCACCTATCGACCACCCAGCAGTTCGTGGAAACCAACGACCGGGGTATCCATTTAACCGGAGTAAGGATAGTTTAACACGATGCGGTTATCCTCGCTTGGATACACACAATTGATTTTACTGACTATTTTATGGCACAGCCATGAAAATCCACTCCGAACTGTTAAAAGATGAGTAACGGGGCATGCGAACTCCGGTTAGATGGATACCCCGGACCAACGATTATCGGGAACTTCAGGATATCGGTCTGGTTTTTATCGATGGCTATCATACCGAAGAGCAGGCCCGCTTCGACTATGAAGCATTTTCCGGTAAGCTGGCTCGTGATGGCATTGCGCTTTTCCATGACAGTGTGCGCCCGTTCACTTCACCGATATATGGGGCGAACAAAATCTATGAACACAGCGTCTATCGTTTTATGGAAGAGCTCAAACAGAAAAAAGATCTACAGGTTTTCGATTTGCCATTTTCTTCCGGTGTAACGCTGGTGCAAAAAACAATATGACATTCCAACAAATCTCCAACCTCAAGAGCAATATTGGAACAACCGTTTTCCCGGCAATACCTTCTGCCTATCCATCAATGCTCCTGTCCGCCTTCCATCAACTGGGAAAAAGCCAATGGTGGACGCCAGAACAAATTCGGGGAAAGCAATTTCAGCAGTTGAATCACGTCCTACTACACGCCTATAACAATATCCCCTTTTATAGACGGCGCTTAAAGGAGGCAGGAATCAAGCCCGCAAAAGGCATTACCGCCAAAAAGTGGAGCACACTTCCCTTCCTGGTGCGTCGGGATTTTCAAGGAAAAGAAGACGAATTCCTGGCAAAGTCCATTCCGGATGGGCATGGAGAATTGTCTGAAATAAAAACATCCGGTTCCACAGCCGAACCCATTAGAGTTTATGCCACGGGATTGGTCCATTTCTTTTGGAGTGCATTTACACTGCGCGATCATGACTGGCACAAGCGGGATTTCAACGGAAAGCTGGCCTCCATCCGTCATATCAAAGGTAATAAGGCCCAGTACCCTGGGGGAATGGACATGAAAACCTGGGGAGACCCTGTTCAGACTCTTTATCATACTGGCCCGGCTTCCGCGTTGGATATCAAAAGAACGGACGTTATCGACCAATTGGAATGGTTGTCTCGTCAGAAACCCGAATATCTTCTGACCTATCCCTCCAACGCCCTGGAACTGGCAAAACTAACTATCAGCAAGGGATTAACATTTCCCTCGTTAAAGGAGCTGCGTCTGATGGGGGAGGTCGCGGATAAAAAAACTCTCAATATTTGCAAACAGGCATGGAACATTCCGGTCGCCGATGCGTATTCGGCAAATGAGGTGGGTTACATTGCCCTGCAATGTCAAGAACAGGGAAATTACCATATTCAGTCAGAAAATCTCTATGTGGAAATTATCGACGATAAGGGAAAACCCTGTGCACCTGGGGAAACAGGAAAGGTTGTAGTGACGACTCTGCACAATTTCGCCATGCCGCTGATCCGCTACCAAATCGGAGACTACGCGGAGGTGGGTGAACCGTGTTCCTGTGGTCGGGGATTGCCGGTGCTGGCTCGCATCCTGGGGCGGGTCAGAAACATGTTGGTGTTACCCACGGGGGAAAAATATTGGCCTTCATCCGGATCGTTGGCACTACCAAATATTGCCCCTATCAAACAACAGCAAACGATCCAGAAAGACAGTGAGCATATCGAGGTACGCCTGGTGGTGGGACGACCGCTTACCCGAGAGGAAGAGGAGCAGGCTCGGAAAGTGGTGATCTCCAAATTGGGCTACGATTTCAAGATATCTTTTGTTTATCTCGACAAAATCGAAAGAAGCGCGGGCGGCAAGTTCGAGGAGTTTATGTCGGAATTACCCCAGATGAGCACCAGTCGATGACCACTACCAGCCGCACCATCGCTACCGAAGTCTTAATCCAGGTCCTTTCCCATGGCCACTCCCTGACGGCTGCTCTTGCCCAGCACACCGGCTCCCTTAAAGATTCCCGTGACCGCGCCCTTGC
>JABDQX010000306.1 GCA_013042035.1 Gammaproteobacteria bacterium | reverse complement strand
ACCGAACGGAAATTTCAGGCCGTCGTGCGGCGTGGGGCCATGGGGGCCAAAGAGCGCAAATCGGCCAACGAGCAGCTTGCACAAACCCAAGTCATCGTAGCGACCGGCAAATACATCGGTGAAGGTTTCGACCTGCCCCGACTGGACACGTTGTTTCTCGCGCTACCCATTTCCTGGAAGGGATCTCTTATACAATACGTGGGCAGGATACACAGGGAATCGATGGACAAAACCCACGTGACCGTGTACGACTACGTGGATTGCACCCTACCGATGCTCGAAAGGATGTATCGAAAACGCGAGAACGGTTACAGAGCGATGGGCTATGAGATCACGGAAAGAGTCCGATAGCGTTTTTGATGCTCCAATCCTCCGACTGGAAAAATCATGAAGACTCTCAGCACGACAGCTCCCATTCAAGCATTGGCTAGTGAATGGCGAAGGTCGCGACCATAACGGTTTCGGTTCGATCTCACGTTTCTTGTCCACGAAAAGCATAGCGCGCACGAGCCGTAACCAAATTTACCGAGACATATCCTCCGCATCCCGGGTGGGATTCTCATACCGGTCATAGGCATCGAAGATCCGGGCAACCAGAGGATGACGCACCACATCCTTGGATTCGAAAAAGGTAAAGCTAAGTCCGTTTACATCCCTGAGAACTTCGACGGCATGACGTAGTCCGGATTGCTGGCCACGGGGCAGATCGATTTGGGTGATGTCTCCCGTTATCACCATGATGGAGCCGAATCCGATACGGGTTAGGAACATTTTCATCTGTTCCACGGTGGTGTTTTGCGCCTCATCCAGGATGATGAACGATTCATTGAGCGTTCGTCCGCGCATGTAGGCAAGGGGGGCAACCTCAATGACGCTTCGCTCCATGAGTTTCGTCACCCGATCAAAGCCCATCATTTCGTACAGGGCATCGTAGAGCGGACGGAGGTAGGGGTCGATCTTCTGGGCCAAATCGCCGGGAAGGAATCCCAGGCGCTCGCCGGCCTCGACGGCGGGACGAACCAAAAGCACCCGCCGAACCCGTTCGCTCTCGAAAGCGGCAACGGCACAGGCAACCGCCAGATAGGTCTTCCCGGTTCCGGCGGGGCCAATACCGAAATTGACATCGAAGGCCCCTATTTTTTCAAGATAGCTGCATTGATTGGCGCCCCGTCCTTTAATAAGCCCCCGACGAATGCGGACGACGGATTCGGTGCTTTTTTTATCCAACATATCCTCCCTGCTGGCCTGCTGCAGAAAGGTGTGCACGCGATCCGGGGTAACGGCTTCATCGTAGGTGGCGTCGTAAAGGGTTCGTAATATTTCTCCAGTAACCTGTGCTGAATCCGGGGAACCGACTATTTGAAAATCGCTGCCATGGCTGCTGATCTCCACGCCAAGACCACGCTCCAACTGACGAAGATGACTGTCCAGGGGACCGCGAAGGTTTGCCAGCCGCTGGTTGTCCGCCTGGTCTATCCGAATCGTAACGACATCCGGTGCCAGGGGAGCGTCCGATGATGCCGAGAATTGCGTGGCTTCGACGGTATCGGACGGCGCCGATTCAAGTGATCCAGGCAACTCGAATGATTCCGGGGATTCGGAAGATTGGGGCGATTGAGACTCGGAGAAGGATTCCGGTGAATCGGGAGATGTTTCATGCTGCATGGATTTGCGGCTCCTAGATGGTTTTTTTGCCCGGAGCTCTCGGAGAGCGTCTTAGAAGCTGTTTGGTTAAAGTGATATCGGCTGCGCCATCGTCCTGAAAACAACCACGGAGCACACCGGGATCACGGCGTAAGAATCTATTTTTCAGGCAAGCTCTCAGGGAGAAATCGCAATCCCGCGTAACGAATTAGGCAACGCATCGGTGATACGGACGTCCACGAATTTTCCGATGAGACCGGGATCGGCAATAAAGTTTACAACACGGTTATTTTCCGTGCGACCGGCCATCCAATTCGGATCCTTTTTGGAGGTTCTTTCCACCAGTACGCGTTCCACCTTGCCGACCATGGCGCGACTGGCCGCCTCGAAAAGCGCCACAAGCCGCGCCTGCAATCGGGAAAGCCTTTGTTTTTTGACGGAAAGCGGCACATCGTCGGGAAGATCGGCGGCGGGTGTCCCCGGGCGGGGGCTGAAAATGAAACTGAAAGCCTGCTCGAAACCCACCGCATCGACAAGGGCCATGGTGTCTTCGAAGTCGTGTTCGCTTTCACCAGGAAAGCCCACGATAAAATCCGAGCCGATACTGATACCAGGGCGCGCCCGGCGAAGTTGCTCGACCTTTTCCAGATACTCCGCTCCGGTGTAACCCCGGTTCATCAGGGCAAGGATACGATCACTGCCACTTTGCACCGGCAAGTGCACATGACCGGCCAGTATCGGCACATCGGCATGACACCGGACCAAGCTTTCGTCGAATCTTGCCGGGTGGGATGTGGTGTAACGAATGCGACCGATCCCGGTAATCTCGGCGGTCCGACGGATCAAGAGTCCTAGATCTCCTTGGCCGACACCTTCCTGCCTCTTGTGTTCTCCATTTCCTACTCCCCACTGCCTAATCTCTACGCTCCTTCCTCCATTCCCCAGCGAACCGCGATAGGCATTGACATTCTGGCCAAGGAATATCACCTCGCTCACACCTTGGTCCGCCAGCGCGGTCACCTCGTGTAATACTTCCTCGACCGGGCGGCTGAATTCTTCGCCCCGTGTATGGGGAACGACACAGTAGGCACAGTACCGGCTGCAGCCTTCCATGATCGAAACGTAGGCGCTGGCCCCTTCGGCGATGGGCTCGGGAAGGCAGTCGAATTTCTCGGTTTCCGGGAAGGAGACATCCACACGAGGCCCGCCGGAACGCCTGAGTTCATCCAGCATTTCAGGTACCCGGTGGAGTGTCCGCGGTCCGAAGATCAAGTCCACGAAGCGCGCGCGCGCGCGGATTGCCTCGCCTTCCTGGCTTGCGACACAACCACCAACCCCAATCACCAAATGGGGGCGTTCGATCTTCCACCGACGCCAGAGGCCCAATTGTGAAAAGACTTTTTCCTGGGCCTTTTCCCGCACTGAACAGGTATTAATGAGCAAAACATCCGCCTGCTCCGGATCATCCGTTCGTTTCATGCCATGGGAACGCGCCAACAGATCCGCCGTTCTGGCGGAATCGTATTCGTTCATCTGGCAACCGAAGGTTTTGATGTATAGTTTTTGGGTCATCATGAATTTTGAACAAAATGACGAAGAAATCCTTTTGGTGCATTTTGGTTCCGACTGTGTCGGATTGGGGAAGGGAGGGAAGGGCTGTTAAAGAACCACCGATGGTTTTTTCTCAGCCCCGAAGAAATCAGGAAGGCTTAGAGCCCGTTAGCGCCGGAATTTTTGAACAAAATGACGAAAAAATTCTTTTGGCGCTTTTTGTTTCGGCTGTGTCGAGTTGGGATAGCCGGAGAAAAGGCGTACCCAAATAGCGTTTGTTGGTGGGCCGTGTGCGAATCGAACGCACGACCAACGGATTAAAAGTCCGGTGCTCTACCGGCTGAGCTAACGGCCCGAAATCATCTCGATTCGCGACTATCTTGATTTGCAAGATTGATGTCGCCGCGCCTCGCGAAGTGAAGGATTGAACGGAATGGTTTCGTCGCGCGAAATTATTCCACCATCACTACCCCCACGAAACACGGCGCGCATTGTACACGGTTTCCCGTTTGGCAACCAGAAAAAGCCTTTCGCAACGCAGCAGGCCACAATTCGAAGGTCGCCGCAGTAGACTGGGGATTTTCCAGACGCGCTCTAAGCAAGATTATCCATTTTCCGCATCTTGAAACGATGCATCATCCGATGGTGAAACAATTGGATCCATGAACGCTTCGGCTGCAATCTCCCCGGCCAACTCTTCCTCACTCATCTGCGTGCCGCTCTCATCGTCCATTTCCTGGTCCATCTCCCAGCGCTTTCTTTTTTGATCCTGATGGTAGGCATATCCTGTCCCGGCAGGAACAAGACGACCCACGATCACGTTTTCCTTCAAGCCACGTAATTCGTCGATTTTGCCGGTAACGGATGCCTCCGTCAATACGCGTGTCGTCTCCTGGAAAGAGGCCGCGGAGATAAAGGAATCCGTGGCCAATGACGCCTTGGTGATCCCCAAAAGCATCGGTCGCCAGATGGCGGGCAGCTTGTCGTCATTCTCGATGCGTTCGTTTTCTTCCAGCACCCGGCCTCGCTCGACTTGCTCTCCCTGTAGGAAGCGCGTATCTCCGGAAGATAGGATCTCGGCCTTGCGCAACATTTGCCGCACGATGACCTCAATATGCTTGTCGTTTATTTTAACGCCCTGTAACCGATAGACCTCTTGGACTTCGTTGACGATGTAGGTCATCAGAGCTTCGACACCCAGCAGACGCAGGATATCGTGGGGACTGGGAGGACCATCTACAATGGCCTCGCCACGCTCCACGTGTTCACCCTCGAACACCAGTATCTGCCGCCATTTCGGCACGAGCACTTCGTGTTTCTCACCCTCCTCACCGGTGATAATCAGGCGCTGCTTTCCCTTCGTATCCTTTCCAAAACTGATGGTGCCACTGATCTCGGCAAGGATCTCGTGATCCTTGGGTTTTCTGGCCTCGAAAAGGTCGGCGACGCGCGGCAGACCACCGGTAATGTCACGGGTCTTGGTGGTATCCTGGGGAAGACGCGCAATGGCGTCTCCAACACCAATCTTGTCTCCATCCTTGACGGTAACAATGGCGTCGGGAGAAAGTACGTATTGGGCAGGAATCTGTGTACCTGGCAGATATAAATCCTCTCCGGATTCACCCATCAACGTCACCGTGGGACGAAGGTCTTTCCCGACGGCGCCTCGCTGTTTGGGATCCATCACGACAGTACTGGTCAAACCGGTAATGTCATCCACCTGTTTCTGGACGGTAACGCCTTCGATGATATCGGTAAAACGCACGTTGCCGGCCACTTCCGTGATAACCGGATGGGTATGCGGATCCCAGTTGGCAACCCGCGTTCCCGCGGGAATGGTCTTTCCATCGGACACCGTCAGAGTCGCGCCGTAAGGCAATTTGTAACGCTCGCGCTCACGTCCACTTTCATCCAGGATAGCCAGTTCCCCGGAGCGCGACACGGCCACATAGTCGCCGCTTTCATGCCTTACGAGTTTGATATTGTGGAGCTTAACGGAACCGGAAGATTTGGTTTCGATGTTATCCACGGCCGCCGCCCGAGAGGCGGCGCCACCGATATGGAAGGTTCGCATGGTAAGCTGTGTGCCCGGTTCACCAATGGATTGAGCGGCTATGACACCAACGGCCTCACCAATATTGACCAACTCCCCACGGGCAAGATCGCGTCCATAACATTTGGCGCAAATACCAAACCGGCTCTCACAGGTGATAGGAGAGCGGCATTCGATCCTATCGACACCCTTTTCTTCGATAAGATCCACCAATTGTTCGTCGAGCAATGTACCTGCCGGAACGAAAATCTCTCCCGTATCGGGATCGAAGAGATCTTGAATCGTGACACGACCCAATACGCGCTCGCGCAGAGGCTCCACGATATCTCCTCCCTCGATAAGCGGAGTAATGATAGGTCCACCATTTGACCCGCAATCTTCCTCGATAACGACCAAATCCTGAGCAACATCCACCAGTCGACGAGTGAGATAACCGGAGTTGGCGGTTTTGAGTGCGGTATCAGCCAAACCCTTGCGCGCGCCATGAGTGGAAATAAAGTATTGCAGGACGTCGAGCCCCTCCCGGAAATTCGCGGTAATGGGTGTTTCGATAATGGAGCCGTCCGGTTTGGCCATCAATCCGCGCATTCCGGCCAACTGCCGAATCTGTGCGGCCGATCCACGGGCGCCGGAGTCGGCCATCATATAGATCGAGTTGAACGATTGTTGGGTTACCGTTTGCCCGTTGGCGTCGGTTGCCGTCTCGACGCCCAGTTTATTCATCATGGCCTTGGCCACCTGATCGTTGGTGTACGACCAGATATCAACGACCTTATTGTACCGCTCACCGAAGGTTACCAGACCCGAGGCGTACTGGGACTCGATCTCTTTTACGGCCTCTTCCGCCTTATCGAGGATCCCGCGTTTTTCCTCCGGGACCACCATGTCATCCACACCAATGGAAAGCCCCGACCGAGTCGCGTAATGGAAACCGGTATACATAAGCCTGTCGGCGAACACGACGGTTGCCTTCAGGCCAACGGTCCGATAGCCAACGTTAATCAGCATCGATACCGCCTTTTTGTTCATCACCCGGTTAACCAGATCGAAGGGCATCCCATCCGGCAGTAATTCGGATAACAGAGCGCGGCCCACCGTGGTCTCGACAAGGATGGTTTTCTTGTCCGAGTCGACGTCGGGGTTGGCAATTCGGAGCCTGATGTTTGCATGCAAATCGGCAGCCTTGGTCTCGAACGCCCGATGCACCTCGGCCACATCCGCAAACACCATGCCGCTGCCTTTGACGCCGATCTGTGGCCTTGTCATATAATAAAGGCCAAATACAACATCCTGCGTGGGAACGATGATGGGTTCGCCGTTAGCCGGAGAGAGAACGTTGTTACTGGACATCATGAGGGTACGAGCCTCCAGCTGTGCCTCCAGGGAAAGCGGCACATGCACGGCCATCTGGTCACCATCGAAATCGGCGTTGAAGGCCGTACAGACCAGAGGATGGAGCTGGATTGCCTTACCCTCGACCAATACCGGCTCGAAGGCCTGGATACCAAGCCGATGAAGCGTGGGAGCCCGGTTCAACATCACGGGATGCTCGCGAATGACATCTTCGAGAATATCCCACACCTCCGGACCTTCACGTTCCACCAGTCTTTTTGCCGCCTTGATCGTGGTTGCCAGCCCCCTTCTCTCCAATTTACCGAGCACGAACGGCCTAAAGAGTTCCAGAGCCATCTTTTTCGGCAACCCGCACTGATGAAGCTTCAAGGTGGGACCCACCACGATGACGGAGCGACCGGAATAATCCACCCGCTTACCGAGCAGGTTTTGCCGGAATCGGCCTTGCTTGCCCTTGATCATGTCGGCAAGTGACTTGAGTGGCCGCTTATTCGTCCCCGTAATAGCCCGCCCCCGACGCCCGTTATCGAGTAACGCATCTACAGCCTCCTGAAGCATGCGTTTTTCATTGCGCACGATGATATCCGGCGCGTTGAGATCCAGGAGCCGTTTGAGACGGTTATTGCGATTGATGACTCGCCGATAGAGATCATTGAGATCCGATGTGGCGAACCGGCCACCATCCAAGGGCACCAGGGGGCGAAGCTCGGGTGGCAATACCGGTAAAACCTTCAGTACCATCCACTCGGGGTGATTCCCGGAATCGGTGAATGCCTCCATCAACTTCAGGCGCTTGGTGAGCTTTTTGATTTTCGATTCGGAATTGGTATCGAGCAGATCCTGGCGTACCTTCTCGGCCTCCGAGGCCAGATCGAGAACCCGCAGCATCTCATAAATAGCCTCGGCCCCCATTTTGGCCTGAAATTCATCTCCGTGTTGCTCGATGGCATCCAGGTACATATCGTCGGACAACAACTGACCGCGCTCCAGCGTCGTCAGCCCCGGGTCGATCACCACGAAGGCTTCGAAATATAAAATACGCTCGATATCCCGCAGCGTCATATCCAGAAGCAGACCCATGCGCGAAGGCAGTGATTTCAAATACCAGATATGCGCCACCGGGCTTGCCAGCTCAATGTGTCCCATGCGTTCGCGACGCACCTTGGTCAGCGTGACCTCCACGCCACATTTTTCACAGATGACGCCTCTGTGTTTCAAACGTTTGTACTTGCCGCAAAGACACTCATAATCTTTGATAGGACCAAAGACCTTGGCGCAAAAAAGGCCATCTCGCTCGGGCTTGAAGGTCCGGTAGTTGATGGTTTCCGGTTTTTTGACTTCCCCATAAGACCAAGAACGAATCTTTTCGGGAGATGCCAGACCGATACGGATCGCATCGAAGCCTTCCACCTGACCCTGTCGTTTCAAGAGATTGAGTAAATCTTTCAAGGCTTATTCCTCCGTAATGTCCTTGAGTCGCCGCCAAAGGCCACAACTCAAGAAATTACATGTTCGGATAGTTTTACGGACGGTTCCGTACGCGCTCGGAAATGATTTTTTCCAATGCCTTGTTGAAGGCATCGGGTTTAACCTGTGCGATGAAGTGTCCTACCCCTGGAATTGTGACGATCCCTTCTTGCCGAGGTGTTTTTTCTTCGGAGACTGCATTGATATTGCGTAGTTTCGATGCGTATTTTCCCGGAAGGGAAGGGGTATTTTCGATTAGCCACTCGATCGTGTTACGCAATGCGCTGATGCCCATGTTCTTGTCGGCGGAGGACATGGTTTCGGCGATGGATGAAATCAGATCCGGATCGGCCCCCGGCAGGAACATGGAACGGACAAACGCCTGCGATGCGGCCTCGAAATCGTCTTCGAACGATTTCATGAATTCCCCGATTTGATCTTTGGAATCAGGCAATCCCGGGAGAAAAAATATATCCACGGCGACGATGCCGATCACTTTTTCCTCTAATAAATTCGCCGCCTCAATGGCTACCGGTCCCCCCATGGAATGACCGATCAGAACGATATTATCGGCACCCATTTCCGTCACAACCGCAGCGACATCCTGCCCGAATGCACTCATCGTGTAATTGTCGCGTTTGCTATCGGATACGCCGTGACCGGCCAGATCCAGCGAGATCACCCTGTGGGTCTTGGAGAAATATTCGATCTGCGACGCCCAGAATTCCCGGTTACACGTCCAGCCATGGATAAAGACGAGGGTGGGGTTTTCTTTTTCTTTGTCCTGCCCCTGAACCCCGTAGGTAATAGAACTGCCATCTATCGATTTGGCTGTCGCGGTCCACTTGTCCGCCGCGCCGAGCTCGGTAATGGATCCGAGAATCAGGGAAACTGCGGCAAGCAATGCCACGAGAATGGATGCCGCAAGAATATTTCGGTGATTTCCAGGCGTTGGTTTCGACATTAGTTACGATAACTTACAAAGTTTCGGATGAATAAAATCACAGACTACCCGGCCATACCCGGAAGGCAGCAATCACTACGGTAGCGACACCCACGGTAATGCCAAAGGACCAGAACATGAATCGGTCTATGCGTCGGGTAATCATCTCGAAGCGCTTGTCCACCACATCGAAACGCTTATCGACTGCATCGAAACGCTTGTCCATTTGGACCTGCATGGCCTCGAAACGCTTGTCCATTTGTTCCTGCAGGGATTCGAACCGCCTGTCCACGGCTTCGAAGCGCCGTTCCATCAGTTCAAATCCCTGCTTCATCAATTCCCGTTGATGTTTGAGTTCTTCCTCCAACCGCACCATCCGTTCTCGAAGCTCAATTTCATAGAGCTTCGGTGATTCGGCAAAACTACTCTCGGCCAGCCATATCGGCAAATTGGCCTGTACATATCGGCCAATCTCTTCCATTTGTTTGTTTTCAAGCATAATTTTGCTCCGCAAAATTATATGGCCCCGCTGCGCGGGGCGAGGATATGTGGGTCACTTCGTGTACAACTTTTTCCGGCTCCACTATTTATAGCCGGAAGGAATCCCGCGAAAAGATGGTACTATCGAAAAATCAGCAGCTTACAGAAAAAATGCACACGGGGATAAATCGTCGTCAGGTTGGTGGTGTCTCACCATTTTCCACATAAGACGCGTGAAAAATAAACAAAAACCACAGAAATTCTCCCGCGCCGCCAAAGGCGGCGCGGGAGAATTTATTTCTGCTCCAATTCCGCATCAATGCCCAGTGATCGAATCTCCTTCGTCAACACATTGAACGATTCCGGCATACCTGCCTTCATTTGGTGTTCTCCGTCGACGATATTTTTATACATCTGCGTCCTGCCATTGGTATCGTCGGATTTGACCGTGAGCATCTCCTGCAATGTGTAGGCGGCCCCATAGGCCTCCAGCGCCCAGACCTCCATCTCACCAAAACGCTGGCCACCGAATTGCGCCTTACCACCGAGGGGTTGCTGGGTAACCAAGCTGTAAGGTCCGGTGGAGCGGGCGTGCATCTTGTCGTCCACCAGGTGATTGAGTTTCAGCATGTACATGTAGCCGACGGTAACCGGACGGTCGAACGCGTCTCCGGTACGCCCGTCATAGATGGTGGTCTGACCGGATTCGGGCAGATTCGCCAGCTCAAGCATGGCCTTGATCTCTTCTTCGGAGGCACCGTCGAACACCGGCGTTGCCATTGGCACGCCGGCTGTCAGGTTGCGCGCCAGTTCCACCACCTCTTCGTCGGTGAAGGACTTGATGTCCTCGCGCCTGCCGCTGGTGTTGTAGACCTGCTCCAGGTATTTGCGCAGCTCCTGGATCTTGGTATGGGCCTCCAGCATCTCGCCTATCCTCCGGCCGATGCCCTTCGCCGCCCAGCCCAGATGGGTCTCCAGAACCTGTCCCACATTCATGCGGGAAGGCACACCCAGGGGATTGAGCACGATGTCGACGGGGTCGCCGTTGGCATCGAAAGGCATGTCTTCCACCGGTTGTATGATGGAGATGACACCCTTGTTTCCGTGGCGCCCGGCCATCTTGTCGCCCGGCTGGATACGCCGCTTGACCGCCACGTACACCTTCACCATTTTCAGTACACCGGGCGCGAGATCGTCCCCCGTGGTGAGCTTGCGCCTCTTCACCTCGAATTTCTCGCGGAAGCTCTCGCGCTGCTGCTTGATCTGCTCGGCAATGGCCTCCAACTGGGCGGCCACTTCCTCGTTGCGCAGCCGGATCTCAAGCCACTTGTCCCGCTCCAGTCCGCTCAGATAGGTCTTGGTTATCTTGACGCCTGACTTGAGGCCGGCGGGACCGCCGTCGGCCAGCTTGCCGGTCAGCAGTTTCTCCACACGCTGGAAGGTATCCTCCTCCATGATGCGCAACTGATCGTCCAGGTCTTTTTTGACCCGCTGCAGTTCGGCGTTCTCGATCTCGATGGCGCGGGCGTCCTTCTCCACACCATCGCGGGTGAAAACCTGTACGTCAATCACCGTGCCCGACATCCCCGAGGAGATGCGCAGGGAGGTATCCTTCACGTCGGCGGCCTTCTCACCGAAGATGGCGCGCAACAGCTTTTCCTCAGGCGTCAGCTGGGTTTCCCCCTTGGGGGTCACCTTGCCCACCAGGATGTCGCCCTCCTTCACCTCAGCGCCCACGTAGACGATACCGGACTCGTCCAGCTTGGCCAGGGCGGCCTCGCCCACGTTGGGTATATCGCCGGTGATCTCTTC
>JABDQX010000300.1 GCA_013042035.1 Gammaproteobacteria bacterium | reverse complement strand
TCCGAAGGTACCAACGTCTCCACTTCAAAAACTTTCTCCCAGTATGGCCCAGTAAACGCCCGAGATACCCTCTGGTCCATCGCGACACGTTTTCGGCCCAACCAATCCGTGAGTATCGAACAGGTGATGCTGGCGTTACAACGCTACAATCCGGAAGCATTCTCGCAAAATAACATTAATTCCTTGAACGCCGGGGCAATACTGCGCATCCCTGATTTGGAAACAATCACGGCGCTTTCTCGAACCAGGGCACTGGCCGAAGTGGACAAACAACACGTCGCTTGGGAAGACTTTCGCCAAAAGCTGGCAAAAAGTCCTGTCGCCGCACCTGAAGGTTCACCGGTACCCGATATCAAATCCAAATCGGACGTGGCCGATCCCAAACAATCCGGGCGAGTCGAGATCCTAAGTGCCGGAACCGCGGAGGAAGGTGTTGGTCACGAGGGAGAAGAGAATCTTAAAGAATTACGCGGTCAAATTTCCTTGGTAAAAGAAGAATTGGACGCTAAAAGCCGGGAAAACAACGACCTGAGAACGCGGCTTGCGGAAGCGGAAAGCTTGATCCAGGAATTCGCACACCTGATGGAAATACAAAGTGACGAAATCAACGCGCTCAAGACAAAACTGGCGCAAGAGAAGATCGAGTCGTCGATTGCCGATCCATTAACGGAATTCGAACAAATCCAGCCCGGATCGATCGCGCAAACGCCGTCCATGGCGCCCCGGACCGCGCCGCAAGAGGAGGGGAAAATCCTTCACGAGAAAGGAAGTGGGCGTTTGCAGCTTGAACCCGCGAAATCCATAGGGCTTCCCTCCGTGAGCAAGATCCAGGCCCCCGTTGTGGAAGAACAAGTGATGCCAAAAGCCGAGGTGCCGCATGCCGAGCCAACCGGCGCTGGATCTGCCGTGGGAACGTTACCATCCCGAATAAACGAATGGATGGATTACATTCGTGATAACCTCTTTGTCATCGCGATTGTATTGGGCGGAATAATAGTGATTTTTGTCGTGATGGCGTCGTGGCTGCGGGCGCGTCCCACCGAAGAGGCCTCGGATAATGGCAGAACCTTGGATAATAGCAGGGTTCCGAATGATGGTAGAGCCATAGATGATAGTAGGGAATTTTCCGATGAGCCTGACACTTTCCTGGATTCCCAGCCTCCCGCGACCGTTCATGCGGTTTCGCCGCCGGATCCCGGCTTGAGTCGTGCCAAATCGGATCGCAAGCATGATTCTCCGACAGTGGAAAGGCCGGATCGGGAACCTCCGCCTGTTCGGAAGAAAGAGCCTGAAAAATCAGAGGAGATCGGAGAACCCGTGATTTTTGGGGGAGGCGATGGAGAACCTGTCATACCGCCTGCCGTGGATGATCCCGCACAGCTCATCGACAATACCCCGGACAACAATATTGCGTTGGATATTGGGTTTGGAGATGATGACGATGACGATGACGTACTGAGCCTGGAACCCGATGAGGCGAATAAGAATATCGGGGGGCGTGATCTGAATGCGATTTCAAACGTTGCGCCCGAAGAATCCGATGCCACGATGCCACCTACGCCTGAATGGGCGCTCGATTTCGCCGGTCCTGACCTTCAGGAAATCTCTCCAGCGGAAACCACGGATACCCAGCCCATTACAGGTGAAAACCTGGACTTCAATTTCGGATTCGATCTGGATGTGGAGGTTTCCTCTGAATCCGAATCCCCGGTCGGTGAGGGCGATAATGACCAGCTCTTCGAGTTTCCTCCCGCTGATACGTCCGGCAGTATTGATGAAATGCAAACCAAGCTGGATCTGGCCCAGGCCTACATCGACATGGGCGATATCGAGGGGGCGCGGACCATTCTTGAAAAGGTGCTGGCCGAAGGCGAGGAAAAACATAAAACCCTTGCCAAGGAACTATTGGAGAAGTTCGACTGAGAGTTGCCCTTGAGAGTTGCACTGGGGATTGAATATGATGGCAGCGGTTTTTCCGGTTGGGAAACCCAGAAAAATGCCAGGACCGTACAGGCTTGTGTCGAGAAGGCGCTGTCCAGGGTCGCGGATTCCCCTATTCATACCATTTGCGCGGGCCGAACGGACGCGGGGGTTCACGCCCGCGGTCAGGTCGTCCATTTCGAAACGAACGTGGTTCGGCAAATGCGTGCCTGGGTATACGGAACCAACACAAACCTGCCACGGGAAATCAGTGTGCTTTGGGCAAGGCACGTTCCGGATGAATTCCACGCCCGTTTCTCTGCTCGCGCCCGCCATTATCGATACCAAATCCTAAATCGTCCGATTCGCCCCGCCCTTTACAGACAACAAATCACATGGGAATGCCGGCCGCTTGCGGTGAGCCGCATGCAAACGGGAGCCGATTATCTCGTGGGTGAGCATGATTTCTCGGCCTTTAGGGCCGCTTCCTGCCAAGCCGCGACCCCCGTGCGGACCATACACGGCCTGCGGATCGCCCGTGATGGAGAACACATCCAAATCGATGTCATCGCCAACGCATTTCTCCACCATATGGTTCGCAATATCGCGGGTGTGTTGATCGCCATTGGGACAGGTAGACAGGAAGCGGCATGGGCGGGCCAGATATTGGCGGCACGGGATCGAAAAAAGGGAGCAGTGACCGCGCCAGCCGAGGGACTGTGTTTGATTGGCGTCCAATACCCGGAGCACTTTCGGATACCGAGAGGCTAAGTGTGAGCATATGTTAAATAGCCCAATAACACTGGATGCGGTCCATTCATGGCTAAATGGTGTTCGCCGGGTTCCTTCGCCGAACTGCGATGAACGTCCGGCCGGGTGCGCCATAGAACTGTTGGTTATCCATGGTATCAGTTTGCCGCCGGGGGAATTCGGTAGCCACTTTATCGAAGATCTGTTTTTGAACCGACTCGATCCCGATGCCCACCCGTATTTTCGCACTCTCGTTGGCGTTCATGTTTCCTCTCACCTGCTGGTGCATCGCGATGGTGATGTGACTCAATATGTTCCCCTCCAGCAGCGTGCGTGGCATGCAGGAGTTTCCCAATTCAGAGGCAGGACCCATTGCAATGATTTTTCCATCGGCATTGAATTGGAGGGAACCGATGAAGTGCCCTATGAAGACGCCCAGTATCGGCGTCTGGCCGATCTCGTTCGGTTAATCATGTCGCTCTGGCCCATGATCGACCGTGATCGTATAGTAGGGCACAGTGATATCGCGCCGGGGCGCAAGACGGATCCCGGAGGGAGTTTTGATTGGGTTTTTTTTAATCAACTCTTGGAATCGATTCCAAGTGTATAACCAAAATTCATCATGAGAGCGTTTAATTGAACGTCACTATCATCGGTACAGGCTACGTGGGTTTGGTTTCCGGGGCATGTTTTGCCGAATTCGGTGCCAATGTCACCTGCGTGGATGTGGATGATCGTAAAGTCGATAGTCTGAATCAGGGAAAGATCCCCATTTATGAACCTGGGCTCAACGTTCTGGTTTCGCAAAATGTTGAGGCCAAACGATTACATTTTTCCCGTGATTTTTCAGCCCCTGTCGGTGAGGCCGATCTTGTTTTTATTGCCGTGGGAACACCGACACGCCGGGGAGATGGTCACGCGGACTTGTCCTATGTTTACGAAGCAGCAAGGATGATTGCCCCGCACCTTGCGGGCTATACCGTAATCGTGGATAAATCCACGGTTCCTGTTGGCACCGCCAGACAGGTACGTCGTATCATCCAGGCCGAGAATCCATCGGCGGATTTCGATGTTGCCTCAAACCCGGAATTCCTGCGCGAGGGTGCGGCGATCAGCGATTTCATGCGCCCCGACCGGGTCGTGATCGGCGTGGAGAGTGCGCGCGCGGAGGCCTTGATTCGAGAGCTGTATCGGCCATTGAATCTGATTGAAACCCCCATCCTTGCAACCAATCTGGAAACGGCCGAACTCGTCAAGTACGCATCGAATGCATTTCTTGCCACGAAGATCAGCTTTATCAACGAGATGTCCGTCCTGTGCGAGGCCGTGGGCGCCGATGTGCACGCGGTTGCCAAGGGAATGGGACTGGACGGTCGTATCGGACGCAAATTCCTGCACGTGAGTCCGGGTTATGGCGGGTCCTGTTTCCCCAAGGATACTCTGGCACTGGTCAGAACCGCCCAGGAACATGAAGTGTCATGCCGGATTGTCGAGGCCGTGGTGGAGGTCAATGCGGCTCAGAAAACGCGCATGGTAAGAAAGATCAGGCAGGCGCTTGGGGGGAGCGAAACGGAAAAACGATTGGGGGTATTAGGGCTGACCTTCAAACCGGAGACCGATGACATGCGCGAGGCTCCAGCGCTGGTTATCCTGCCGGCCCTGCTGGAAAAGGGCGCGCGGATTTATGCCCATGACCCCCAGGGCATGGCCGAGGCAAAAAAGCTGCTGCCCAAGGGGATCCACTACTGTAACGATATCTATGAAACGCTCGTCGATGCCGATGCCGTTGTCTTACTCACGGAATGGAATGCCTACCGGGGGCTCGATCTCCGAAGGGTCTTAAAAACGATGCGCGGTAATGTGTTTGTCGATTTGCGCAATGTCTATGAGCCAACTCACATGAGGAAAGCCGGGTTTGCGTATTTTAGTGTCGGACGCCATTCCCCGGCCGCCAGATGAGAGATGACTTTGGGGGCGTTGGTTCTTCCTCCATGCTGATTAACATCAGACCGTCAGCGGGGAATTACACCGCAGCGTTCCCGTCAACGCCCGAACATTATCGACCCCTTTCCGATCCATATATTCGATTAATCCCTGATTGATCCTTGGGCAAATCAGCGGATCGTAAAACAGGCCGGTCCCAATCCCCACGATACTTGCCCCGGCGATCAGGAACTCGATGGCGTCGGCGGCGCACGTGACGCCACCTTGACCAATGATCGGCACGTTATGCGCTTTTGCCACCTGGTATACCCGATGCACGCAAAGCAATGCGACGGGCTTGATGGCCGGCCCCGAAAGCCCCCCCTGATTGTTGCCAAGAATAGGGCGTCCGGATTCGCTATCGATGACCATCCCGGCAACGGTGTTGATCACCGACAGACCGTCCGTCCCGGCCTCAATGCAGCAGCGTGCGTTCTCGGCGATATCGGTCTGATTGGGAGAAAGCTTGGTGATAAGGGGTTTTTCTGTCGCGCCTCGGCAAGCCGCTACTACGCGGGCGGACATTGCCGGATCGTTGCCGAAGATCATGCCGCCTTCCTTGACGTTGGGACAGGAGATATTGATCTCGATGGCGTCGATGGGCGATGCGTCGAAAATACGGGCCACCTCCGCGTATTCTTCCACCGTGGCCCCGGAGATGTTGGCGATGTATCGGGTCTCGGAAAAGTCCAGATCCGGCAGTATTTCATCCACCACGTAACGGGCTCCGGGATTTTGTAGACCGATGGCGTTGAGCATCCCCGCGGCTGTTTCGAAGACACGATGCGGTGGATTGCCGAGCCGTGGTTCCAGCGTAGTCCCCTTGAGGCATACAGCCCCTACATCCCGATTGGAAAAACCCGTAACCCGCGTGTATTCTTCGCCGAAACCGGCACAACCCGAAAGCAATACCAGCGGTGTTTCCAGGGACATACCGCAAAAATCGATGCCAAGATAGTGTGCGATTTTTTCAGTCAAGTTTCTTCCACCTGATGTCCTTACCAACCGAGGTAAATGCAAAAGTCGAATTGCGCTTCCGGGTAGCGTTTCCACAAGGGGACGGCTCTCCGGAGCATGGTAAAATCAATGGATGGCCAGCCTGATATATTGATGTATTGGACAAACAAAGTTATAAAAGATATCACGCTTTATCTTCGACGTGTTCCGCGCCTTTGTGCCAATGGCCTCTTTACCAATAGTAGGTCCGGTCGCGCCGATTTCCTAGCAAGACGCTATCCCTTGGACCTTCCACGCGACGCAACGCCCGGTGAACGAGGGGCGTGGGCGGAGCGGTTGGC
>JABDQX010000273.1 GCA_013042035.1 Gammaproteobacteria bacterium | reverse complement strand
AGGGGGAATTCGCGGGGATCGCCATCATTCGCGCCTATCACGATGCACGTGGTGATAACGAACGCACCGAGATCCTGGTCCCGGACGCGGCCCACGGCACCAATCCGGCCAGCGCGGCGATGTGTGGTTATAAGGTCAGGGAGATCCCCAGCGGCGCCAACGGCGATGTGGATCCGGAAGCAGTAAAGGCGGCGGCCGGCCCAAAAACGGCCGGGATCATGCTGACCAATCCGTCCACCCTGGGTGTATTCGAGCGTGGGATCGTCGAAATCGCTGGTATCGTGCACGATGCCGGTGGCCTTTTGTACTACGATGGCGCGAATCTGAACGCCATCCTGGGCAAGATCAGACCGGGGGACATGGGATTCGATGTGGTTCACATAAACCTGCACAAGACCTTTTCAACACCCCACGGCGGTGGTGGACCGGGCGCGGGTCCCGTGGGCGTGAGCGAGCGTCTGCTGCCTTTTTTACCGATACCCATGGTCGGCAGAAACGGCGATCGTTATCGGTGGCTGACAGAGGATGACTGCCCCGAAAGTATCGGCCGCCTGTCCGCCCATATGGGTAACACCGGCATATTACTGCGTGCCTATATCTATGCTCGCCTGCTGGGCAGCGAAGGCATGGAGCGGGTTGCGCAATTTGCCACCCTGAACGCCAACTATCTGATGACCGGACTCGATCGGGCGGGTTTCGAGATAGCCTTCCCCGAGCGTCGCGCCACCCATGAATTCATTCTCACCCTCAAAGAATACAAAGACAAACTGGGCGCCACCGCCGCGGACTTTGCTAAGCGCCTGCTAGACTACGGCCAACATGCGCCAACCATCTACTTTCCGCTACTGGTGCCGGAATGCTTTCTCATCGAACCCACCGAAACGGAATCCAAGGAAGCGCTGGATGCGTTTATCGATGCGATGATCAAAATCCGGAACGAGGCCGAGCAGGATATAAACATGCTCAAGAATGCGCCGCACACGCTGCCGGTCCGCCGCCTGGATGATGTGAAGGCCGCCCGTGAACCAGATTTTGTCTGGCGGTCATGATTTGCACTTCTAATGCCTGTATTTTAGAGGGTGTCTGAAAATTCCCGGTCGTCGCGAAGCGGTAGCCCGCTTGAGGTATACCACGAGGAGTAAACATGCCAACAACACCGAAAAAGATCTATCAATTGAAGATTTCGCTGAAGGGTTCCAAACCGCCCATCTGGCGCCGCATCCACGTCGAGAGTTCAGTAAAACTACCAAAACTCCACAGGATCATGCAGATCGTCATGGGGTGGGATGATTGTCATTTACATCAATTTACCTTGGGCGGCATGTATTATGGATGCGCCGAGCAGCTCGATTCCGCGTTTGATTTCGAGGAAACGGTCGATGAGTCGAAATACAGGCTCAACCAGCTTCTCGATGAAGAAAAGCAATCGATGATCTATGAATACGATTTCGGAGATGACTGGGAACACAAGATAACCCTGGAGAAGATCCTGCCCTTCGATCCGAAGGTAAAATTACCGGTGTGCCTTAAAGCCAAGGGCGCCTGTCCACCGGAAGATATCGGCGGTATATGGGGATACTACGAATTCTTGGAGGCGCTCAACGATCCGGATCACCCGGAGCATGACGGATATAAGGAATGGATTGGTGAGGATTTCGATCCCAATGCCTATGACATTGAGTCCGTCAATCGGTTGTTGGCAAGAAAATGATCCGGTAAATTCCAAGCGAAAATCAATTTTAACATTAGAGTTCCCATTTTATGACGAAAACCATACTTCTATTGCCCGGAGACGGCATAGGTCCCGAGGTCATCGCACAGGCGGAAAAGATTTTGAACGCCTTGCGCGCCACGGGGAAACTGGACGTTCGACTAGAATATGCTCCGATTGGGGGATGCGCCGTGGATGCTCACGGAACCCCACTGCCCGAAGAAACCCTGGCGTTGGCCCGGGAAGCCGACGCGGTTCTCCTGGGTGCTATCGGTGGGCCGAAATGGGATAAGCTGGAGCGACACCTGCGCCCGGAGCGTGGGTTGTTGGGTATTCGTTCCGAATTGGGTGTTTTCGCCAATCTCCGCCCCGCAGTATTGCATCCACACCTTGCCGAAGCCTCCACCCTGAAACCCGATGTCGTGTCAGGTCTCGATCTGATGATCGTGCGAGAACTTACCGGCGGCATCTACTTCGGCATGCCCCGCGGCATTCGTACCACGGAACAAGGCGAGCGAGAGGGTTTCAATACTATGGTATACCGGGAATCCGAGATTGCGCGGATTTGCCGTGTTGCCTTCGATATCGCCCGACGGCGTAACCGGCGTGTTTGTTCCGTAGACAAAGCCAACGTACTTGAGGTCAGTGGACTGTGGCGGGAGGTTGCCGAAAATGTTGCGGGAGAATACCCGGACGTGGCGCTTTCCCACCTCTATGTGGACAACGCCGCCATGCAGCTCGTTCTCACGCCAAAGCAATTCGACGTCATCGTGACCTCCAATATGTTCGGCGATATCCTATCCGATCTGGCAGCCATGCTGACCGGCTCCATCGGTATGCTACCCTCGGCCTCACTGGATGAATCCGGCAAAGGGCTATACGAACCCATCCATGGATCGGCACCGGATCTTGCCGGTAAAAACATTGCCAATCCCCTGGCGACGATCCTGTCAACAGCTATGATGTTGCGCTATTCCCTGGAAGAAGCCAAGCTTGCCGAGCATATTGAGGCAGCGGTAAATCGTGTATTGGCGCAGGGATTGCGGACCGTGGATATCGCCACTTCGAATGACCGCACTGTGGGTACAAACGAAATGGGAGATGCCGTGACAGCGGCCTTATCGCTGACGATAACTTAGAGCGTGTCTGGTTAAAGTGGTATCGGCTGCAAAAGCGGGGAATCGAGGCAGTAAAATCATCCGAGAAAACCATCGATTCCTTTCACTGCATCCTCGGTCATCATATTGTCGGCCATGACATGACTCGCATATTCATAGGCCGCTTCCAGATCGTAGGAGAATTGCTTATAAAACATCCTTTTACCCATCTCAACGGCGATGGGTGATTTACTGATAATGCTATTCACAAAATTGCCTACACCCTCATCCAATGCCTCAGAGGGCACAACTCGATTGACAAGGCCATACCTCATAGCCGTATTTGCATCAACAAACTCACCCGTAATAAGCATTTCGAATGCCTGTTTACGAAGAATGTTCCGGGTTAAAGCAACCGCCGGTGTACTGCAAAATAACCCCAGATTGATCCCGGATACAGCGAATCTGGCCGTCTCGACCGCAATCGCAAGATCGCAGGCGGCAACCAATTGGCAGCCTGCCGCCGTAGTAAGTCCATGAACACGCGCAATGACCGGTTGTGGCAACCGAACGATACGCATCATCATCCGAGCGCACCGCTGAAACAAAACCTCGTAGTATTTGCGATCCGGAGACTTACCATTCGAATTGGCACGCATCTCCTTTAGATCGTGACCGGAACAAAATGCCTGTCCATTACCGGCAAGCACAACCACACGAATATCCCGATTCTCCGCTATGTCATCCAGGGCTGTTTGAAGCGCGGTCAGGAGTGTTTCCGACAGTGCGTTGTATTGCCTTGGCCGGTTTAGCGTTAGTGTGGCTACGCCTCGCTCGGCGCGGTAAAGCAAGACTTGCTCATTGGGAGAGGGGGAAGGAACTTGGACGGTATTCATCATAACTTTGCCTGTAAAAACCATAAAGGCCCCACGGAGTGGAGCCTTTATGGTTTTTACCTAGTGCCCGTTGTAAGGCACAGGGAAAATTCAGGAAACGCGACTTTCCCAACAATATGGAATCACATGCGCTTCAGAATCATTGTCCCATTCGTGCCACCGAAACCAAATGAGTTACTCAAATTGGCATCCATTTTTACTTCGCGGGCTACCTTCGGCACATAATCGAGATCACATCCATCACTCGGTGCATCAAGATTGATAGTGGGCGGGGCCACTTGATCGCGCAAGGCCAAAACGTTACAGATCAACTCAACGCTACCAGCTGCTCCCAGCATATGTCCGACCATGGACTTAGTGGAGCTTATGGCCAGCTTATAAGCATGCTCTCCAAAGGCACCTTTAAGCGCCCGGGTCTCGGCCAAATCACCAGCGGGCGTGGATGTACCGTGAGCATTTACATAATTAATATCCTCCGGATTCATACCCGCGTCCTTGAGGCAAAGCTCTATGCAACGCTTGGCACCTCTCGCGTCATCCGGTGGCAATGTTATATGAAACGCATCGGCGTTCATTGCAAACCCGGCCACCTCGGCATATATATTGGCTCCCCGCGCCTGCGCGGTATCCAACGCTTCCAACACGACCACGCCAGCCCCATCGGACAATACAAATCCATCTCGATCCTTATCCCATGGACGGCTTGCCTTCTCCGGTTCATCGTTACGCGTAGACAAAGCCCGCGCTGCCGCGAATCCACAGAAATCGGTTGGGCATGTACCCATCTCCGCGCCCCCCGCAATCATGACATCGACATCGCCACGCTCAATCATACGCGCCGCATCGCCGATATTATGAAGACCCGTGGAACAGGCTGTGGAAATGGCATAGTTTGGTCCCTTGATACCATACCTGATGGATAGATTACCCCCCACCATGTTGATGATAATACTTGGCACCAAGAACGGAGAAACCTTTCGAGGGCCTCCCTTGAGATAATCACTATAGCCTTTCTCAAACCCTCGTAAACCACCGATCCCGGATCCAATAGCGATACCCACTCGCTCGCTATTCTCTTCCGTTATGGTAAGACCGGCATCTTCAATGGCCTGTATGCTGGCCGCGAATCCGTAGTGGATAAATGGATCCATCTTCCGGGCTTCTTTCGGCGACATATAAGGGGATAGATCAAGATCGCGAATACGCCCACCGATACGGCTTGGGAATTCCTCGGAATTAAATTCATCAACGATGGCAATTCCACTTTGCCCATTCAGAATGTTTTCCCAGGAATCCTTTACATTATTGCCGACGGGCGTAACCATCCCCAGGCCTGTAATCACAATACGTCGTCTCAACACAAGACTCCTAGAAAAAGGCAAAGAGCATGTGTAACGAATTTCATGCGCACATCTCTTTTGCCAGTTGCCCCATGCCGGTTTTTACCGACCTGTTATTTATGTGCGGCTTTCCATGCATTTCTCCGCCAGCCACTATGAATGTTTGTGCCTGACGATGGAAAATCCGCAGCTCGCCTACTCGCGCCATCATAACCTTTGCAGGTTACAGATTTTTGCAGAAAAATGCGACAAAGGCGAGCTTGACCTTACTAAATTACCCTGGAATCCTATTTCGGATGAGCATTGATATAAGCTATCGCCGCCTTGACCGTGGTAATTTTCTCGGCCTCCTCGTCGGGAATCTCGCAGCCGAATTCCTCTTCCAAAGACATCACCAACTCTACGGTATCAAGAGAATCAGCCCCTAGATCATCGACAAAAGAGGCATCATCGACCACATCTTCCTCTTTAACCCCAAGCTGATCTGCGATGATTTTTTTGACACGTTCTTCAACACTACTCATGCGAAATGTTCCTCTACTTGCAAGCGGTGTGGTGTCAAGCCCAAGGGCCTCTCACCAGTAAGCTTCGCTAGTTTATTGAAAAAGCCTCGAATTGCAAAGAGAACTTAGGCTCGTAAAAATTCCACTAGACTTTATCGGGAGCCGCCTCGGCACATTTTAGAGATTTAATGCTTAAAGTGCCAACCTACCCGTGTTCCCAATAATAACTAGTAAAAGTAATGAGACAATGACTTGGGTGCAGCTTATCAGGCTATCCCATATACATGCCACCATTTACATGCAGCGTTTCCCCAGTAACGTAGGTAGCTCCAGGGGAAGCCAAGTATACCACTGCAGCTGCCACATCCTCCGCATACCCAATCCGGCCCAGAGGTATCTGATTTATAATCATTTCTCGCTGCTGCGGCGATAGTTTTGCCACCAAATCGGTATCAATAAGACCGGGAGCCACCGCATTAACTGTAACTCCCCGCGCACCAACCTCACGGGCAAGCGCCTTAGTAAAACCAACAATACCCGCTTTGGCGGCGCAATAGTTCGTTTGACCCGGATTGCCGGTCGCACCGACTATCGAGGTAATATTGATAATACGTCCCTTTCGCGCCTTGCTCATGGAGCGAGCACAAACACGACACATCCGGTATAAAGACGTGAGATTGGTGTTAATGACCGAATCCCACTCTTCTTCTTTCATTCGAGATAATAAGTTATCACGGGTCATACCCGCATTATTGACAAGAATCGTAGGGAACAGCGTATCAGTGCCAAGACGGGAAAACAACGCATCGACAGACTCATTGTCCGCCACATTCAATATCTCGCCATGCCCTTTAATACCACGTTCCGTCAGAAGCCGGGTAACACCGGACGCGCCATTGTCAGTCGTAGCGGTACCGACAACCGTAGCGCCCTGACTTCCCAACGCAAGAGCAATAGCCTGACCAATCCCGCGGCTTGCTCCAGTAACTAAGGCGATTTCGCCCGTAAGACTCATGTGTCGATCTCCCTCAATCACCCGGATTCGAAATAACCCCGCTTTGCAGAACATATTAGCGCTTCGCGCCAAGGCCGAAAGGGGCTGGGCCTTGATTCGCGCATCAGATTTTCCAGGATTTTCGTTTTTCCGATGCGTAAATTATATGGCCCCGCTTATGGTGCAAAAGGATTATCAATAACCTTGGAAACTTTTCCCGATATATACAACAATTGCCAGCTTAACCATTCCGCTCCGTGCAACGGGGGAGGCAATCTAGCGAATCACGACAAACTAGTCAACATGTATACCGTCAATGGCACGTGCAAATACGGGCATCAACCCAAGCACCCTCAACGCAATCCTAGTACTGAATCAGAGCAGAACCCCAAGTAAATCCACCACCGAAGGCTTCCAGAAGCACGATCTGATCGCGCTTGATTCTACCGTCACGCACGGCAACGTCAAGTGCCAATGGGACAGAAGCGGCCGATGTATTGCCATGATCTTCAACGGTTACGATTACCTGATCCATGGGCAATCCCAATTTTTTCGCGGTCGCGGAAATAATTCTGATATTGGCCTGATGCGGGATAAGCCAGTCCAGATCCTTCTTTTCAAGATTATTTGCAGCAAGCGTTTCGTCGACGATGCGACTTAACGTCCGAACGGCAACCTTGAAAACCTCACCCCCCTGCATCTTCACACTGGCCGGCTGGTCGTATCCATGGAATACACCACCTTCCACATACAGCAGTTGTTCGTAGCGCCCATCCGCATGCAAGTGACTGGACAAAATTCCCGGTTTTTCGCTGGCACCTAGTACCACCGCGCCGCCTCCATCGCCAAAAAGCACGCAAGTACGCCGATCGGACCAGTCCAGAATCTTGGAATTCGCATCCGCCCCTATCACAAGCGCACAGGTTGCTGACTTGGTACGGATAAACTGATCAGCGATGCTAAGCCCGTAGATAAAGCCCGTGCATACTGCTTGAACATCGAATGCCGGGCAATCCTTTATACCGAGCCTAGCTTGCACCCGACAAGCCGCCGCAGGATAGATACGATCCGGCGTAGTGGTGGCAAGCACGATCAAATCAATGTCGTTAGCATCGATCCCCGCTGCTTCGATAGCGGAACGAGCCGCCCTTTCAGCCATAACCGATGTCGTTTCTTCACCCGACACCAAGTGGCGTTTACGAATACCTGTTCGTTCCCATATCCATTGATCGGAGGTTGCAACGCTTTCTTCCAATTCGGCATTCGTAACAACACGTTCCGGCAAATATCCCCCCGTCCCCAAAATTCGTGAGAAAATCATGCTTGCGCCTCCTACCTCAGCGTCAATAATCCTGCCACACAAACAAAGCTTATCGTTCGCACACGGAAAACAGGCGCTTCAGATCTGCGCTCGGCAATCAGCACGCATTCACTTTCATTCGCATTCATTTGCAGCTCTCTATCAAAAACACAAGACATTACTGCGCAAAGTTTAACCGGCCCTATCCTTTAACATCGACTCGATCTGCTCGCTGATTCGAGAAGGCACGTCTTTCTGGCACTCAGCCATAGCCTGCTTAATGGCATTGGCAAAGGAAAATACATCAGCCCCACCGTGACTTTTGATCACGATTCCTCGTAACCCCAACAAACTGGCGCCATTGTACCTGCGCGGATCGACTTTTGCGCCCAAACGCCTAAGCACCGGTTTCGAGGCCAACCCTGCAAATCGACTTAACAAATTATTTTTAAATTCTTGCTTAACAAAATGGATGATCATCTTCGCTACGCCTTCACTGGCTTTAAGCGCTACATTTCCAACAAATCCATCACACACGACGACATCCGCATCACCCTTGTAAATGCTATCTCCCTCCACAAATCCGATATAGTTGATGTTGGCTGCCGCTAGCAAGCGACCGGCTTCCTTTACCCTTTCGTTGCCTTTTATCTCTTCTTCACCAACATTCAGCAAACCGATTCTTGGGCTTGGATTATTGCCCACGGCACTGACCAAAACAGAGCCCATAATACCAAATTGAAACAAGTGTTCGGGCGAGGAATCAATGTTGGCGCCAAGATCCAACAGATGTGCGTACCCCGTTTGAGAGGGCACGGATGTGCATATAGCAGGTCGATCGATTCCGGGAAGGGTCTTTAGCACAAAGCGAGCCGTCGCCATCAATGCTCCCGTATTTCCGGCGCTGACACAGGCCTTGGCCACACCCTCCTTCACGAGATTGATAGCCACTCGCATGGAAGAGTCTTTCTTGTTGCGCAACGCAAGAGAAACCTCATCGCCCATCTCCACCCGTTGAGATGCGTGATGAATAATGAGACGTTCCCCAGGGCCGACGCCATGCGCACCCAGGGTATCTTCCAATTGTCGATCGTCGCCCACCAAGATCAGTCGAACACTCGGCTCATCACTAAAAACCTTGATGGCAGCTGGCACGATTACGGAGGGACCATAATCGCCGCCCATCGCGTCAAGCGCAATGGTAAGATTCAAGCGCTATTCTTCCTTATTGCGATTGCGTCTTTTCTGGCCGGAGGCAACTTTTTCGCCCCGGTAATACCCCTGATAGGTGACATGATGACGCAGATGGGCCTCTCCTGTTACCGATTCGGTGGATATAGCGGGATTACGCAACGCATCATGCGCACGACGCGTATCGCGTCTGGCGCTGGATTTTCGTTTCTGCTGAACAGCCATGTTATTCCTCGTGGTTCGAGTGCATAGGTTTATCAACAACCAGCACAGCAAATGGATTTTCCCGCTTGTCCTGCGGGAATTCCGTCTCTAAATACTTTCTCGAAATACGGCAAGCGCCTTCAGGGTGCATTGACGCCATCGGCAATACCAAAAGCAACTCATCTTCTATGATATCCGATAAGGCCACGGCCTCACCCTCTTCCACCATAAGCGGATCGAGGCCCGACGCCATGGGTCCGCTCGGATGAGCCTGTCCATCTTCCGCAGATACCAGATCCAAACGAACTTCGCTTTCGGCGCGAAACGGTACCGTTTTCAGACAGCGCTGGCAAATCAGATTCAAATCAGCCCATGCCCTGCCCTGAATACCAAGGTGGCCCGAGTCATTCGGACCGAACCAAAGATCCACCTCGACACCCTGAGAATCGCCTTCCACCAGCAACGGCTGCAGCCTGTGCATCCTAGCCAGTGTAACACGACCACGCAGGGATCGTCCGGCGCGAGCCAGTTCAAGTGGATAGATTAATTCCGGTAAGTCCCGTAACATCGGAGCGGAATGTTAGAGGGTACGTGCTCATTACACAACTATTCGGTGGGCCTCCAGCGCATCCGATTTGCCATGTCATGGCATTGTGCAATGCGCTCACCTATAAAATCTAAAACGTTACATCTCATTTTACCACATTTGTGTATTCGTAAAGACAATCGTGAATAAAAAGACCTAACTCATTATGAAGAGCGCACCACGCATCATCCTGGCCTCCACGTCTATTTATCGGCACGATCTTCTCTCTCGCCTGGGGTTTGCTTTCGACACCCAATCGCCCACGACCGACGAACAGCCTTTAGCGGAAGAGCCGCCCGAAGCCCTAGTCTATCGTCTTGCCGAGGCCAAGGCCCGCTCCATCGCGGCGCATTATCCCAACGCCCTCATTATCGGTTCCGATCAAGTAGCGGTACTCGATGGTGACATACTGGGAAAACCCGGCGATTTAGCCACCAATATCCGGCAGCTGTCAAACGCCACCGGTCGGCGCGTTACCTTTCTGACCGGTGTTTGCCTTTTGAATACCAAGACCAATCAGGCAGATGTGGGTGTGATACCGTTTTCAGTGGTATTCCGGAAACTCACGCTGTCCCAGATATCGAATTACGTGGACAGGGAAAAACCTTTTGATTGCGCCGGCGGATTCAAGTCGGAATCTTTAGGCATCGCTCTTTTCGAGCGCATGGAAGGCGAAGATCCGACCGCACTCGTGGGTTTGCCACTGATTTCTCTGGTCAGCATGCTCGAACGGCAGGGGGTAGACGTGCTCGGTGGGTAGTTCACACAATGGAATCAAAGAAATCGAAGGCGTATCCGAAGTCGCCGAAACGCCGCCATGTCATCCACCATACCCGGATGCAACACAACGGACCTCCCAAAGCCCTTTTCTGTGCCAAAATGCAAAACCACAAGATAGGGATGGACATAGATCCGAACGCCGGATGCGCGAAGCAGGGAATCCTGTTTTTCCGATAGAGAAATAATTCGCCCGTCGCGGCTCCATAGTTTCCAGACGCCCTCCTCGGTCCATGCGAGCGTTGTCACGGCCGTTCGCGAACAACGAAAGGCATGTTCGCAAAGGGTCAGAAACAGGCTCGACAAAATGGCAACGCCAAACAAAAGCTTTATCGGCCAGGCTTGCTCAATGGCTATCAGACACACAAAGGCCCCACCGTGGGCAGTGAAGAAGAATGATGCCAGATACCAGGACGGACGCAAACTGAGCCGGATTGGCGGGGAACCGCCGATTGAAATGGATTCTTTCAAAGCCGCTTTATACCTTGAACGGGTCATTCCTTTCGTTTTTGACACAACTGTCACTCAAGACGATATTATGGATTATGCTTACCATTGATGGTGTTACATACCTGAATACTATCAGTGTTTGTTTTGTCAGAAGTTAAAATGACAGGCGTTAAAAATATACCATCGTGCACAACACCCACCTGATTTATTTAAACTTAACTTCGATGCGAGGCAAAATTATTGCAGTGCACAATTATTTAGTTGATCTCAATCAACGGAGGTTATTGCACTTCCAACTGGAGCGCAGCAAACTCGTGAATTGTGCATTGCACAATAATAACAATAATACTGACTGCTTCCGCTAAGGAGTATAAATGACCATCGAGGATCAACAGACTCATCGAGCAAATCGGAGTCAAACGGACAAAAAGGAATTACCGCAAGGATCTCCTGTTCATGCCTCGGAAAAGAGGCTCATGCCTACAAAGGAAATTGACGGCCCACCCGGGCTTGAACCCACCCGCTATGGCGACTGGGAAAAGAACGGTCGCTGTATCGATTTCTAATCGTGTCCATCCAATCGTTTTACAGATGACGTACGGATGACGATTCCCGGATCAAAGGCTTGTGAGCGCCGCTTTCCCGATGTATCAAAACAATCCATCTCGGACCTTCCCAAGGCCTTTTTCCAAATGTTGCAGTATAAGCCGTAACCATCTTATGTATTAGTGAGGAGTTACTACCTATGGTAACCATGAACCGTCCGCTGTCCCCCCATATCCAAATCTACCGGAAACAAATCACCTCCAGTCTGTCCATACTTCACAGGGCGACAGGCGTGTTTTTGTCTCTGGGCGCCTTCGCGTTCGTCTACTGGCTTTGGGCGCTTGCCACAGGACCGGAAGCCTATGCCAGCGCGCAAGCCTTTTTCTCTTCCATTATAGGCCGAGTCCTGTTGTTGGGATGGGTATTTTCGCTGGCCTATCACTTCAGCAACGGCATCCGTCACCTATTTTGGGATTCGGGAAAGGGGTTTCAAATTGAAACGGTCTATGCATCGGGTAAGGCCGTCCTGGCCATATCGGTGCTATTGACCATACTGGTATTCGGTGTAGCCTACGCTATGCGGGGAGGTGTGGTATGAGTTTACGTACACCGTTGGCTCAGGTGCGTGGGCACGGTTCCGCGCGCCAAGGTGCGCATCACTGGTGGATGCAGCGTATTACGGCGGTCATGCTTATTCCGCTGTTCATTGGGTTCGTTGGCACAATGGTTGCCTTGGCAACGGGAGGCTATGCTGAAACAGCGGCGTTTATCCGTTCCCCCATTGCCGCGGGCGCATTGCTGGTGTTGGTCGTCACCATTTTTTATCACGCGGCGCTTGGCCTCCAGGTCGTCATCGAAGACTACACATCAGCGGACAAGTGCCATGCATGCACTATCGTGACCATGCGATTTATCATGTTCCTGTTGGCGGCTATCTCCGTAGTTGCTGTAATCAAAGTGGCAGTGGGAGGATAAGCCTATGTCGAGTGAATATAAAATTATCGATCATGCCTACGATGTCGTTGTCGTTGGTGCCGGCGGCGCTGGACTTCGCGCAACTTTCGGGATGGCCGAACAAGGGCTATCCACGGCATGCATCACCAAGGTATTCCCAACCCGCAGTCATACGGTCGCGGCCCAGGGCGGCATGAGTGCATCTCTGGGTAACATGGGGCCGGACGATTGGCGCTGGCACATGTACGACACGGTAAAAGGCTCGGA
>JABDQX010000261.1 GCA_013042035.1 Gammaproteobacteria bacterium | reverse complement strand
AGCGATCATGAAAACAGTAAACACCAAGGAGACTTTATCCCGACAACATTGACTAAACCCGAACACTTATGCCGATAATAAATCTCCCGCGTCGCTTCGCTCCGACAGGTGATCGATTTGACCGGATCAGGTGATCGGTTTCACTCCGGAATGGGTGATCGATTTCATCGGAATACGCAGTATAGGTGATATAGGGGGTGTCGAAGATGCGGGCGTAACCCTGGATCACTATCGGAGCAAGAATCGTTACCGGGTTCAACTCCCAACGTCCATTGATTTTTATGCATCTGATGCCGCCATCTTTTCGTCCGACGAAAAACTCATGCCTTCGGAAAATGTCCGATTTACGCCAGGGAATCTGCTCCAAAGGTCTGCACTGGCATTTTCCACCTCGGACACGGATGCTTCAGGCGTTGTGGAGATTATCGTAAGAGGTAAAGACAGGGACGAGGTTGATGTGCAACATGCCTTCAATGTGATGGTGAAAAATGGAATGGTGGAAGGTGTGGAATATCTCGGCGGGATCTATGTCGAGGATGCCGCTTCCGAGGACGAACTTTCCCTCGCGGAGCCGGATGAGGATGCCGCTTCCGAGGGCGAACTTTCCCTCACGGAACCGGATACAGTTGTAATTTCCCGCCACCCGACAATCAAATCACCGGATCGGGTAAAAATGACGGAAGAATTCGACGTTCGGGTTTCCCTGACAGAAGCGCTGATGACACGGGAAGTCGTTATCGAATCATTCAATGAGAAAAGAGCGGAAATTACGCCGGAGGGTAAGATAGGCATCACTCTGCTGCTGGAATCACCGGATCAAGAGGAATGGGAAATCGATGTCGTCCTGTCCGCGCCGGGATTCGAATACCTGAATGATAGCCAATCATCGGTAACTTTATATAAAGCCGGGGATTCCACAAAGGCCGTTTTCAAGTTGCGGGCGGATAACATTCCGGTTCCCAGGCGAACCCGGAAACTGTTTGTGACTTTTCTGCACGAAAACACCTATCTGGCGGAGGTTACCCGTGAAATCGATGTTGTCAATCAGGAGATGGCAGGGATTTCCGACGTCACGCTTGCTTTGGCCCATACCCAAGGCCGGGAAGAAAGGCAACCCGAAACAAAACCCGCATCCCATGTGGGCTCCCCCGATGCTTCCGTGCTCAGGATGTCCGGGACTCTCAGCGCCGCGCCGCTTTCTCTTGGCTTTGATTTCGACTCCCCCGATCTGACGGTTATGGTCTTGAGCGGTGAGAATGTCGATAACCGTCACGAAACCGAGATAACCCTCTCGTCCCCTTATCTCGACAAATCCACATTCAAGCTGAAAGACAGATACACGGAGGCTGAACTGTCCAAATGGCTCAACATAAGATATACCAAGTTATTCAGGGATCGCACACGCAAATCCGGTGAAACCATTGCCTTGATGAGAGGGCTCGGCAGGGATCTCTATCGGGAATTTGCCCCGGAAGTCTTCAAACGGGCCTTCTGGGATCTGGTGGATAAACTCGGAACCGGGTTCGACTCAATTCAGATCGTCACCAATAAACCCCGCCTTCCCTGGGAATTGATGATACCCAGCCGTCCTGATGGATCGGATGAACAGGATTTCATCGGATTACAATACGATGTGGCCCGATGGCACCGACCGCTGGCTCATCCAACGCAATCCTTGCCGCTGACAGATGTTGCGGTCATCGCTCCTCGGTATCAGGTTGAGGCATTGCCCTGGCAAACCAGCGAGCTTCAGACGCTAAAAGGCATAACGGGATATCGCAGGGTTTCCGGTCAATACCATGCCATCGAAGATTTTTTCAGCAAGTCGCCGCCGGGGATCGTCCATTTCGCGGGCCATGGATCGGTGAAAAAATATATTGGCGGGACCTATGGATACGCCATACGCCTCGAAGATGGAGAACTGGATCTGGATGTCTGGAAAGGTTTGATCCCAAAGCAGGCTCAAACGCATCCGTTCTTTTTCTTCAACGCCTGTCAGGTTGGGCTATCTCATAGGGACGCCCATATCGTTGACGGGTGGGCGCCCGCCATACTCAAAGCAGGGGCCAGCGGTTATATCGGCGCCCTGTGGTCGATTGCTGACAAAGGCGCCGCCAAGTTCAGCATTCATTTCTACCGGGCCCTTGGAAAAGAATTAGAGAAAAATTCTGCTGTTACTGTATCGAGCGTACTCAGGGAGACCAGGAAACTGTTCCTGAAGACCGGCGATCCCACGTATCTATCCTATATATTTTATGGCGATCCGAATTTCCAGTTCGTCAGGTAACAACGCAACAATCACATCAGACCCTTCGTGGATGAATCCCCAAAACGAGAAGACGCTACGCTGCTCGATGCCATCACCGCCAATGCCCGCGTTTTCTCCAGCTCATCAAGGCGATTTCCCGCAAGATATCCCGGTATGGTGGCCGTTCCAATCATGGATTATTGCGGACGGAAAGGCATCGCGATCCCCGAGAAGGGTTCGCGCTTCGATGATGAGCGTCAGCAGCCAGTGAAGCACATGCGGGAAAAAGGGAGAAAAAGGCGTGATGGCGACGAATAAGGCCACGAGTAAGAAGAAAACGGACGCACCCTGTGTGAGTCATTCGCCACGCCCGCAACAAGTGCCCGATGGTGTGCAAGGTGTCGCCACAGTCAGTAATGGCCCTTCCAGCCTGGTGAAGACAAAACAACGTGTCGCCGACCACGGGGAGGTGTTTACGCCCGCGTGGATGGTCGAGGCAATGCTCGACCTTGTGAAAGAGGAGTCCGAGCGAATCGATTCCCGCTTTCTGGAACCGGCGTGCGGGAGTGGAAACTTTCTTGTCCAGGTACTCAAGCGGAAGCTCGTTGCCGTTCAGTGCAAGTTCGGGAAGTCAGCGTTCGAAAAACAGCACTACGCGCTGCTGGCGCTGATGAGCATCTACGGCATTGAGCTGTTGGCGGACAATATCGCCGAGTGCCGTGCAAACATGCTGGATATCCTCACCGACTACCTGAACCTCGACGCATCGGACAACCTGTATCGGGCCGCTTCCTATGTTCTATCGCAGAACCTCGTGCATGGCGATGCCTTGAAGATGCGCACGCACGATGGCCAGCCGATCACCGTCGCCGAGTGGGGCTACCTCGGCAAAGGCAAGTTTCAGCGGCGCGACTTCCGTCTGGACGTCCTCGCCTGTTCCTCGGCCTACAGCGCGGAGGATGATCTCTTCTCCCCGCTTGGCAGACACGAGATTTTCATCCCGACGAAGACCTACCCGCCGATGACGGTGTCTGAGCTGGCCGCCGCGCCTGCCGACGAGCCGAAGGAGGCGTTATGAACGGGCCGTTGCGCGGGCGCAACCCGGATGTATTGACCTGTATCGCCAACCTCTCGAACGATGAGGTTTTCACGCCGCCGGAGTTTGCCAACCGGATGCTGGATACGCTGGCGCAAGCCTGGGCGGCCAGTCACAACAGCGCGAACCTCTGGGCGGATAGTTCGGTGCGGTTTCTGGATCCGTGCACCAAGTCGGGCGTGTTTCTGCGGGCAATTACCAGTCGACTTGTCAATGGACTGGCGAATGAGATGTCAGATCTCGAAACGCGCGTGAATCACATTCTTACGAAACAGGTGTTCGGCATCGGCATCACCCATCTCACCAGCCTGCTGGCGCGGCGGAGCGTGTATTGCTCGAAGCGCGCCAAAGGCGAGCACTCCATTGCCACTAGCTTCGACAGCGACGACGGCAATATCCGGTTCGAGCGGCTGGAACATACCTGGGTCAATGGTAAATGCGCATTTTGCGGCGCAAGCCAGAGCATCCTGGATCGCGGGGCGGGGCGGGAAACCCACGCCTATGCGTTCATCCACACCGACGACATCAAGACTCGGATCGCCGAGTTGTTTGGAGACGATATGCAGTTTGACGTCATTATTGGCAACCCACCGTATCAGTTGAGCGATGGGGGGCATGGTACGAGTGCTGCACCCATTTATCAGATGTTTGTGGAAAAGGCCTTTGAGCTTGAACCGCGCTATGCCGTGTTCGTTACGCCTTCGCGGTGGATGGCTGGCGGCAAGGGGCTCGACAAGTACCGGGGGCGCATGCTGTCCGACAAACGCCTGCGAAACATTGTGGACTATCCGAAGCTCTACGAAGGTTTTCCGGGCGTGAAGATTCGCGGTGGGATTTCGTATTTTCTGTGGGATTGCGAACACAATGGGCCGTGCGAGGTGCAGACTATTTGGGATGGCCAGCCCACCGGGCCAGCGGTTTCCCGCCACCTAGACGCCTACGACATACTTGTTCGGCGTAACGAGGCGGTGCCAATATTGGAGAAGGTTAAGGCAAAGGGTGAACCCACCATCAATGCTCGGGTGTCCAGCCAAAAGCCCTTTGGCCTACGCACCTTTTTTCACGGTAAGCCGGATCCCAAACATCTCGATAACCCCGTAAAGCTCTTCGGTTCACAGAAGGTGACTTGGGTCGAGAGATCAGATATCCCAACGAATAGCACATGGATCGACAAATGGAAAGTCCTTATGACCCGTGTCCAAGGTACCAGTGCCGCAGTGGAAACCAAGTTCCTCAGCAAGCCAATCATTGCCGAGCCAGATACGGCTTGCACCGAGAGTTATCTTGTAGCGGGCCTCTTCGATACGGAACTCGAAGCGACTAATTACGCTGGATACCTGCGCACACGATTTGCGCGTTTCCTTGTATCACTGCGCAAATCCACACAAGATGCGCCCAAACACGTTTACGCCTTTATCCCCAACTTACCACTCGACCAAGAATGGACCGACGCCAAGCTCTACAAACGCTATGGACTGACCAAGAACGAGATCGCCTTTATCGAGTCGCAGGTCGCAGAGCACGACAGCGAACTTTGTGATGAGGGTACCTCGGATGAAGGCGAAGATGAGTAAGATCAGCGAGGCAGCCCTTACTCCCAAGCCGGACGCCCTTTTCGGGCGCGTCGTGACTATCCTGGAACAGGCGCGGGGCAGTGTCGTCCGGGCGGTCAACAGCAACATGGTGCTCGCCTACTGGTTGATCGGACGCGAGATCGTCGAGGAATTGCAGGGGGGTGAGGGACGGGCGGAGTACGGCAAGCAGATTCTGGAAGCGTTGTCAGTGGGGTTGACGGAGCGCTATGGAAAGGGGTTATCCGTACCTAATCTACGGAACTTCAGGAAGTTTTACCTGGCCTATAGTACGCGAGGGGCTTCGGTAGCCCGGAAACAGTACCCGATGGGTACTGAATCGCGGTTGGCAATTCCACGCCCGTCGGGCGTGGAATCTTTGGGGTCGGCAATTCTTCACCCGATAGGTGGGGAGTTGGTGCCGTCGGTGAAAAGCCACCCAGCGGGTATTGAGTCATCCCAAGGCTTCTCGCCCCATCTTACCTGGTCCCATTATCGCGCCCTGATGCGTGTGGGAAATATGGCCGCTCGCGATTTCTACGAGCGTGAAGCTGGCGAATGCGGCTGGTCCAAAACGCAACTGGAGCGGCAGATTCATAGCTTCTACTATGAGCGGATTGTTGCCAATTGCGGCGAGAAGGGGTTACTACCCGATGGCAGGGAGCGTCTGCCCGGCGAACGAGTTGAGCCTACCCACCTGCTCAAGTCACCCATGGTGCTGGAGTTTCTGGGGCTTCCCGATTCCCCTGAACTGCATGAAAGCAGTCTCGAACAGGCGATTATCGATAACCTGCAACACTTCATCCTGGAACTTGGCAAGGGCTTCGCCTTTGTCGCCCGGCAGAAGCATATCCGCTTCGGCGACGACGATTTCTAAGTCGATCTTGTTTTTTACAACTACGTCCTGAAG
>JABDQX010000257.1 GCA_013042035.1 Gammaproteobacteria bacterium | reverse complement strand
CCCGAGTCCTATCCCGTGGTCGAACGCATCCTCAAAAAAACCGGCATGAATCTCCCGCAACTCATCGGTAACAGGGATGTCCTGCGCGCCTTGCCGGTCAAGGATTTCGTCGATGCCCGCTTTGGAGAGCCAACCGTTCGGGATATTCTCGGGGAGTTGGAAAAACCGGGCCGGGATCCCAGGCCGGCCTTCCGCACTGCCACCTTCCTGGAGGGCGTGGAAGAAATAACGGATCTCAAGCCGGGCATGGTCCTGGAAGGGACGGTGAGTAATGTTACCAACTTCGGGGCCTTTGTGGACATCGGTGTTCACCAGGACGGGCTGGTCCACATCTCCGCCATGGCGGACCGATTCATCAAGGATCCCCGCGAGATTACCCACGCCGGGGCGGTGGTCAGGGTTCGAGTGACAGAGGTCGATCCGAAACGGCGGCGGATTGCCCTGAGTATGCGATTGGACGATACCCCGGAACGATCGGATACCCAACAATCCGGCTCTCCCAGGCAAAAGACAACCCGGAAGATGGGCGTGGCTGGGGCCGAACGAAGTGCGCACCCGGCAGATCGAGCAAAGCCGAAAGCGACCGAAACCGCCATGGCGGCGGCCTTCGCCAGAATCGAAAAAGGGGGGTGAGTCGGAAAGTAAATTTCGGTTGAGGCAAGGTAACCAAACAAGCTTTTACCTTTCACGCGTCGGCAATTGTTCGAAAGCGTCGATTGACGATTGCCTGGGGGGAGGGTGTTCTGAAGGTACGGTGGCACGAGAATGGGTTCCTTAATATTTTTGGGGAAGATCCTGTTCACACTACCGCATTGTCGGTTCTTTGTTTTTTAGAGTAGTCCGTATCCGGTATTGATTGTATACTTCCGCCTCCGAGGCCGGTGTAGCTCAGTCGGCAGAGCAACTGATTCGTAATCAGTAGGTCGGTGGTTCGAATCCACTCACCGGCACCATTTTTATGCTAGATATCAACAAGATACGACGCGTAAAAGACAAAATAAAAATTTGAGTTGCACCACAAATTCAAAGTTGCACCACAAATTCACTCTTTCCTGCCAAATTTATCCCTGTTTTAAGGGATGAAACCCTCCTCAAAGCTGTACCACAAATTCATTTTCCCGCCACTGCCATTCTCTTGCTTCAAGGGAACAGACTCTCCTTGACTAAACCCGAACACTTATGGCGATAATAAACCACCCGCGTCGCTTCGCTCCGACAGGTGATCGATTTGGCCGGATTAGGTGATCGGTTTGAGTCCGGAATGGGTGATCGATTTCACCGGAATACGCAGTCCGGTTATGGCGGGCATAGGGCTGCGGCCTCTCTGGGGGAGTAGTTGGATGACGGGACAGAAACCGTTGAATGGGTCAGTAAGAGCCCTGCTAATCATCCTGGGTACACTTTGCGTAGCCTTGGGTGTGCTTGGTATGCTTTTGCCGCTCCTACCTACTACTCCCTTTCTGCTTCTGGCAGCTACTTGTTACTCTCGTAGTTCGGAGAGGTTCTATCACTGGTTAGTGACCAATCCCTGGTTTGGAGAGTACATAAGGAACTATCGAGAAGGCATAGGTATTTCCCTTAAGCAGAAAGCACTCACCATCTTCGTGCTTTGGCTGGTAATCGGCTCAACAGCTTGGTTGGCGACTTCGCAGGGGTGGGTACGGTGGATTCTGTTAGGTGTTGCCGTCGGCGTCACGGTTCATCTGGTCAAGATGAGGACATACCAGTCTTGCCAACGGTCAGTTCCCAGTGACAAACGCCATTAATAGAGATTGTCGATTCTTGGCTGAATCTGTACCACTCGTTCATGCTGTTTCTGACCGTATCTCAGCTGTTCTTGCCTGATCTCAGCTCTTCGTGGTGCAGTAGCTGTTTCGTATCCCATTGACAAAAGGAATAAAATAGGCAAAGAGACAGAAAACTATTAACCAGACGTTCGATGCTGGAAATGGATGAAACAGGTGTTCCGCTACGGCGTTTGTCCTGGAGCATGTGTTGGTAGATCCACTTCAGGTTCCAGTGCGCGAAAAACGAAGTTTCGGATTCAGGTTGAAGGTAAAATATCTTTGCGTAAAAATGGCGAAACGCTCTGAATTTATGACGTTACAGTGAACGGTTGCAAAAAGCACAACAGTTGGGAGGTGCAGAATGTGGGAGATCACAGATAGCAAAGTGGACGCATATCTAAAATCTGGCGCCGATGAGATGTCGAGAGCTCTGGATCTGGTGTTTTATCACTATGAATTAGGCCGGGATGTAACCATACGTGAGTATTTTTTATCACTGCTTTCGAAGCTGTGGGAGGAAGAGGAGGAATTCAATTCGAAACGACCGTTCGGGAACAGTGGTTGGAAGGATAGTTTAGCTCACGTTCTGATCGAAAACGGCTATCTTCGTGGAGAAATCGATGGTGATGGTTTCCCGGACTACGAACAAGATGACCTGGATATTTTTGGTTTGGAGCTTATACATGCCATGGGGAAATAAGAGTTTCCGCTAACCAATGCAGCAATCAAAAAAAATCTTCGGTGTTTGTGCAAGGCTCTGTTCCGAGTTCAAGTGCACCACGAGTTCAAGGCGTTTCCGGTCGTATCTCAGCGGACCTCGCCGGTTCCCGCGTTTCTGTAGTGCAGCAGATGGTTTCCATGGCATTGATAACAGGACGCCTTGCTGGAAGGGGAGGCGATAGGGGAAACAAGAGGGGAAGCAAAACTATTGTTGCGTATGCTTCCACGCCGCTTCGGTCCGTTGTCCGATGAAATCACCGAGCGGGTTTATGGTGCCGATCGAAATACTATTGAGGTATGGGCTGATCGCGTATTGGATGCGAAATCCTTGGATGATGTATTCACGGAACAATAATAACGCCTTGACGAAGTTCGTTTTTGCTGGCGGATAAAGAACCATCTGTTTGTAAGAGCGTGTCTGAAAATTCCCGGTCGTCGCGAGGCGGTAGCCCGATTGGGGTCCCGCAAGGCGCGGAAGGTGATAAATCGGGGAGTGTAGCGAGCTACATGACGCGATTTCTCACTCTTTCGCAACGCAGCGGGCCACAATTCGGGGGCCGCCGCAGTAGAC
>JABDQX010000241.1 GCA_013042035.1 Gammaproteobacteria bacterium | reverse complement strand
GGTATCGGCAAACCCTATCAGGTTCCGGAATTGCAGCAGATTCTCGCCACTAATGACTAATTCATGCTGGGCCTTGATGGCGTATTCACGCTGTGCGCCGCGTCCATCCGGCAGTATCTTTGTGCCGGCGGGACGACGATCCCGATAGATGCGCGAAGCAATCCCGAGGCGCAATAACATGCGTTGTACCGCCTGAAGACGTGACAGATTGGATTGTGCCAGGCGTACGCTGACACCCTTTCGCTGATCGCCCTGGACAGAACCGTCGGCATCGAACAGTCCACGTAAGAAACCACGGGTAAACTCACTGGAAGCGCGTTCCATCACCGGGGTGATGGATTTGTCCCCCGGGCGCATACCGAGATCAAAGGCCAATTGCCGGATGGCGGCGGTGGCAAGACGATATTCATTGCGGCCAGGAATCTCTTGCCAGCCCGTGAAATCGCTGCGATGGGGCAAGCCCGACGCCGCACTCAATGCCTCGGCCATGACGGCCAGAACACCGTTCGGCAGTGATGCATCCCCGCCATTGGCAACCGCCGCGGGCTTCCAAACAGACAGTACGGCCTTGTCGGTCTTCAATGTGCCGTCACCGACCAGCAGGCCCATGAGGTAGCCCTGCTCAGCGTTATATTCACCTTTCCATGCCGTACAGGCACGGTGATCGTTTAGCAACACTCGGTCACCCGACCGTAGTTCTCCGGCTTCGCACCACTCGGTCTCGGTATCATAGCGCTCGAAACGTGTCACACGGCGCACTCGATGATCACGGGTCAAACGCAATCGATAGCCTTCCGTGGTTTGCAGACAAACCACGGGTTTGGTCGCCGTTCTGAAAAAGCCTTCGGATCCGGAGGGGTAATTTTTGCCATCGACCATTGCAACGAATGACTTCCCTATCAATGCTGAAACCTGGCGTGCTCCATGTTCCGTACGAATCCAAGTATCGGCGGTAACACAAGGATTGGTGGCCCGAATATCCTCGCAGAACCAGTTGTTGTTCATTTCATTGATCTTGTCGACGAGGATAAAACCGGGCTCGGCAAAATCATAGGTGGATGTCATGATGGCATCCCACACCCGCCGCGCGCGCAGGGTCTTGTAGACCTTGCAAGCCACCTTGCCATCGGCGTTGACAAAATAATGGCTGGTAACCGGCCAGTCGCGCCAGACGATCTCGGTGGGATCCTCCGGATCGAGATCCTCGGCCCGGATTTCGGCCTCCGTGACCGGAAAGGCCAGTTGCCATTCCAGATCCCCATGAACGGCCGCCATGAAATCACGGGTGATCAAAAGCGAGAGATTGAACTGTCTGAGACGCCCGTCTTCGCGCTTGACGCGAATGAAGTTCATGACATCCGGGTGCCCGACATCGAAGGTGGCCATCTGCGCCCCACGCCGCCCGCCGGCGGAAGAGACCGTAAAGCACATTTTGTCGTAGATATCCATGAACGACAGCGGACCGGAGGTATGGGCACCGGCACCGGCAACAAAGGCCCCCTTGGGGCGCAAGGTAGAAAATTCGTAGCCAATCCCGCAGCCGGCCTTCAGGGTCAGCCCCGCCTCATGGACCTTGCGCAGGATATCGTCCATGGAATCCCGAACGATCCCGGAAACCGTACAATTGATGGTGGAGGTGGCCGGCTTGTGCTCGAGTGCTCCGGCGTTGGAGACGATGCGCCCGGCGGGGATGGCGCCAACGCGCAGGGCAAAGAGGAATTTCTCGTACCACTGTTCCCGTTTTTCGGCGCCAATCTCCACATCGGCAAGCGCCCTGGCAACGCGCTGATAGGTATCATCGATGGTCTTGTCGATAACTCGGCCATCTTTTCCCCTCAGACGATATTTTGTATTCCAAATGTCCCGTGATGCCTCTTGCAGCGGGACATCCGCCGCCTTGAGGGTACCCGAATCCGAACGCTTCGCGTTCTTCTGGTATGGACCGCTTCGCGGCCTGATATTGGTTATTTGTTGTGTCATTTGGAGTGAGGTTGGTTTTTTTATCGGTCTACGGATTCTTGTCTGGGCGCTTCGATTGTTTTCAAAACCCATTGAACGGCTCGTTCGATCTCTAAAATCATCACGTCGTGGCTATCTCCGCAATCTCCGCCTGCGTGAGTCCGGTGGCGATTGCGATTCGCGCCACATCCACACCACTTTGTTTGAGCGCCCGTGCAATTGATCTTCGCTCCTCTTCGCGGCCTGCCACGTGGCCTTCCGCGTGGCCCTCCGCGTGGCCTTCCTCGCGGCCTTCCTCGCGGCCTTCCTCGCGGCCCTTTTCACGGCCTTCTTCACGGCCTTCCGCCCATCCTTCTTCCCATCCATCCTCTTTTGCGGTCCGGAACAAATCCCGTTCGATCACAACGGATTCCACATAACGCTCATAGCGGCGTCGCTCTTCTTGGGTCATATTTATCAGCGCAAGCTTCTGGCGCGCCTTGCCGATAGCCGGTGATCGGAAATCATCCCGCACTGTTGTGTGCTTGAGCAGGTAGATCCATTCATCCAGATCGTTGCGGATGACATCCTGAAAACGCTCTACATGGATAAGATAATATTCCGGGAAGATTTTTTTAGATTGAAAGGCAACCCCCCCTTGTGGGGCTTTAAGGCGTTCGCGCACATCCAGTGCATGACCGGTGTGTAGCCCCCGGAATTCGGTGGTACCGCGATAGACATAATCGTCGCCTATCCCCAGGTTAAAATAGAGGATGGAGATGGAGATCACCTTGACTATCCGACCATAATCTTCCCCCAGGGGGAGATTTTCCACGATCACCTTGGAAGTACCGAACAAAAGACGCTCCATATAGTCGCTTTCGTGCTGATTCTGTACCTCGATGATTAGCTTGCGCCCCTTGGTATCGTGGACCAGCAGATCGACGCGATTGTATTTTCGTCCTTCCTCAGCGTTGGACTCGCTCTCCAGGATCTGCTCTATGGTGATAGTCTCCCCCAACAGGGCCGAAAGGAAGCCATTCAACACATCGAAGTTGGCCTTTTCCCGCAGCAGGGTCTTGATGGCCCAGTCAAAACGAATAAGTTTTTGTTCGGTTGGCATAAAAAACCCTACGGATCTTTTTATTAGAAGGAATCAGTCGCTCTTAGAGCGTGTTTGGTTATTTTTGATGGCGTTATTTTTGATAACATGCACACAGATAACAATACCCGACACAGAATGAAATTATCCCGAAGAAAATTCCTGACAGGACTCGGCGGCGCGGGCGTGGCGGCGTTGGGGGCATCCGCTGCCGTAGGAACGCCGGCCTGGGGCGGACGCACCCTGAAAGATGCGTGGTCGGCGCTGTTTCAGGATCACTATCAGCGTATGACGCCCGAGGAGATCCAAGACGCCCTGGATCGGATCGAGCGCAATGCCAAACAAGGATTCGGGGTCGATATCACCTGTGAAAACACCCCACCCCTGCCCGGCGTCGTTTTCGGTTACGCCCTCAATATCTCCAAATGCCAAGGTTACCGAGAGTGTGTCCATGGCTGTATCCGGGAGAACAATCAGGGACGCGATTCCCAGCTCCAATACATCCGTGTTCTGGAGATGAACCGGGGCAGTATGAATCTGAATGCGTCGAATCATTACTACGACCCGGAAACCGTACCGGTCAAGGGAAAATTCTATCTGCCCGTACAGTGCATGCAGTGCGACAATCCCCCCTGCGTCAAGGCCTGTCCCGTGGGAGCCACCTGGAAGGAGCCCGATGGCATCGTCGCGATCGATTACGATTGGTGCATCGGCTGCCGGTACTGCATGGTGGCCTGTCCCTATTGGGCGCGCCACTTCAACTGGACAACCCCCGAAATCCCCGCCGATGAGATCAACCCGGTGACCCATTATCTCGGCAATCGGCCACGTCCCCGGGGCGTGGTGGAAAAATGCCACTTCTGCACGCAACGGGTACGCAAGGGCCGGCAACCCGCCTGCATGGAAGCGTGCCCGACCGGCGCGCGGATCTTCGGCAATCTGCTGGATCCCGCCAGTGAAATCCGCTATGTGCTGGAAAGCAAGACCGTGTTTCGCCTCAAGGAAGAACTGGGAACGGAGCCGAAGTTCTGGTATTTCACGGACAGGTAATGATTTCGCCGCGCGAAATCATATGGCCCCGCCGCGCGGGGAAAAATATTAACTACGCAAAAACTAAGAGGGTGTCTGAAAATTCCCGGTCGTCGCGAGGCGGTAGCCCGATTGGGGTCCCGCAAGGCGCGATCGGTGCAAAATCGGG
>JABDQX010000240.1 GCA_013042035.1 Gammaproteobacteria bacterium | reverse complement strand
GAAAATCTGCACCACAACTTCAGCCGTTATCTAGCCATAACGACCTTCTATGAGGTCTCATAGAAGGTCGTTACGATTTTTTTCGATGAGGCGGCAGCGTAATGGCAACGAGCAAGGCAAAACTATTCGACCACCGTCAACCATTCCGGATGGTCATCGCGCCGCCCATGCACCTGATCGAAGTAAACCGCCTGCAGCGCTTTGGTCACCGATCCTGGCGGATCATCACCGATCAATCGATCATCGAGCTCCCGAATCGGGGTTACCTCGGCGGCGGTACCGGTAAAGAAGGCCTCATCGGCAATATAGACTTCGTCGCGCGTGATGCGCCGCTCGCGAACCGGAATACCGGCAGCATTGGCCAGGGTGATGATGGTCTCCCGCGTGATCCCCTCCAGGACGGCTGTCAGATCCGGGGTATGGATCTCGCCACCGCGCACGATAAAGAGATTTTCGCCGCTGCCTTCGGTAACGAAGCCCGTGGTATCGAGCATCAGCGCCTCGTCGTAGCCACAGGCCAAGGCCTCCTGTAGCGCCAGCATGGAATTGAGGTAATTGCCGTTGGCCTTGGCCTTGGACATAGCGGAATTCACGTGATGACGATTGAACGACGAAGTCCGCACGCGGATCCCGTTTTTCAGATTTTCCGCGCCCAGATAGGCGCCCCATTCCCAGGCCGCCACGATGACATGCGTCGATAGATTATCGGCGCGCAATCCCATGCCTTCAGAGCCATAAAAGCACATGGGCCGTATATAGGCCGATGCAAGATTGTTTTCCCGCACCACCTGTTTTTGCGCCTCATTCAGGGTTTGCTTGTCATACGGCATGGGCATGTTGAGGATACGTGCCGATCGGAACAATCGATCCGTGTGCTCTTGCAGGCGGAAAATCGCAGCTCCCTTGTCGGTTTTATAGGCCCGAACACCTTCGAAAACCCCCATACCATAGTGCAGGGTATGGGTCAGAACGTGAACGTTCGCCTCTCGCCAGGGAACCAATTTACCGTCAAACCAGATCACACCGTCCCGATCATCCATCGTCATTTTTTATCTCCTAATGATTTTTCTTCGCAAAATTATAATCCAAACCAACGGTATCCAACACCCGCGCCAGCTCTTCGGGCAAAGGAGATGTAACGTGCAGGCGTTTATCCGTCTCCTCGAGCCGAAAACGGAGCACTGCCGCGTGTAGAAATAATCGGCGCAATCCCAATCGGTGCATCTCCCGATTGAATGCCCGATCGCCGTATTTGTCGTCACCGGCAACCGGGTGTCCCAGGGACGTGGCGTGCACGCGAACCTGATGGGTCCGACCGGTGATGATCCTCGCCTCCAGTAAAGAGGCCCGTGCGCCGACGGCCAGTGGCCGAAAATGTGTCACGGACGATTTTCCTTCCGGATCCTGATGCACCACCCGCTCTCCGGAACGCAGAACATTTTTACGAAGCTCCATCTCCACCGTGCGCCCCTGGCCCTGCCACTGGCCCGCAACCAACAACAGATAACGCTTGTCCACCCGGTGCCGGCGCAACGCTTCATGCAGCGCTCGAAGCATGCTGCGTTTTTTTGCGATCATCAAACAACCCGAGGTCTCCCGATCCAGACGATGGACCAGCTCCAGATACGGGGCCTCGGGCCGCAGGGCGCGCAGGGCCTCGATAATGCCATAACGCTGACCACTGCCACCGTGCACCGCTATTCCGGATGGCTTGTTCAGAACCAGCAATCGGGCGTCTTCGTGGATCACGGCTTCCCGAATCCGGTGCAGCGCCTTGTCCGTTGGCGGCAAATCCCCGGCTTCCGACGCCGGTGTATAACGCACCGGCGGAACCCGTACCACATCGCCCGTCTTCAACCGATAATCGGGCCGGATACGGCCCTTATTGACACGCACCTCGCCCTTGCGCAGGATGCGATAGACATGGGTACGGGGAACGCCCTTGAGGTGGGTAATCAAAAAGTTGTCGATGCGCTGACCGGCACGGGTGGCGTCGATGGACAGGTACCGGGCGGTGGGGGAAGACCCCTTGCTGACGGTCTCATTCATGCTCA
>JABDQX010000234.1 GCA_013042035.1 Gammaproteobacteria bacterium | reverse complement strand
GCCCTATTCACCCAGTAAACTGTATGCAAAACGCATCTTGCGCCCCCTGGTGCCGCGTTCCATCATATTTCAAGAGTTCAGAGCCCGAGAAACGCGCCAAGGCAAGGCACAGCCTGCAGAGCTATTTCCAAGGGCTGTAACGCCGCCTTGGTGTGTTTATAGGGCTCCCTTCGGGCGAGGCAAAAAGCGGCCACCTGTTGCGTTGCGCCAGTTTGAAAGAGGTCACTATGTCTGCACTTGCGCGCCTTGCATCTAACCACTTTTTGCCTCGCTGAACGCTTAAAATAAGGTGGAACGCGGCACTAGCTGCGTTGGCGTTTGTTGTAACCGCGGGTCCTAAAAATGCTATTTGCTTCCCTGTAAACTCGTCCATTTTGGACTTGTTATGAAGCACAATCTGAGCTTTGCATTGCCTCCATGATCTCCTTTTACCACGTTACCAAGCGTTACCCGCAAGGCTTCGATGCCTTGAAAAATGTAACGTTCGAGATTCCCAGGGGAGACATGATTTTCCTGACCGGCCACTCCGGGGCCGGAAAAAGTACGCTGCTGCGGCTCATCGCCGTTATTGAACGCAGTACCCATGGGAAGATCATGATCGATGGAGAAGATGTAAACAAAATCTCTCGCGGACGTATCCCGTATTTTCGCCGAAAGATTGGTTTCGTTTTTCAAAGTCCCCGATTGTTGATGGATCAATCGGTATTCGACAATGTGGCGTTGCCCCTTGTTATTGCCGGATATTCCCGCCGGGATATCACACGGCGTGTCCGGGCCGCGCTGGATAAGGTCAGTCTGCTGCGCAAGGAAAGCGCCTATCCAATTACATTGTCCGGCGGAGAGCAACAGCGCGTGGGAATTGCCCGCAGTGTCGTGAGCAAACCCACTATTTTGGTCGCCGACGAGCCTACCGGCAATCTGGATCCAAAGCTTTCCCGTGAGATCATGCTATTATTCCGTCAATTCAATCAGTTCGGTGTCACCGTGTTGATCGCTACCCATGATATTACGTTGATTCGACAAATGAGAAGCCGGGTTTTGACACTGCAAAATGGGTCCCTTGTTTTTTCAAACACCACTGATTTTTCATCGACCGTCGACAACGGTCAGTGAGAAATAACTTTCATAGCAACGCCGTTGTGCATTCAAAAAAGCATTCATTCAGAACGGCAGCCAACCGCCGCGTCGATCGTCGCACTGCCACCCACGGAGAGCTTATCCGTATCACGCAATGGCTCGGATCCGGGGCCGGGCGATATCTCCTTGTCATCCTTGCAGGTATCGAAGCCTTCACGCGCCCACTGTTTGCCCCACTGAAACGAATCCTACGCAAGTGGGCGGCGTGGCATTTGCAGGTGATCTTTTCGAGCATCGGGAAATTAGCCGAGACACCACTGACCACACTGATGACCGCTTCCGTGATCGGTATCGCGCTGGCATTGCCCGCGGGCTTATATGTACTGCTGGAAAATGCCCAGGAGATAAGCCATGGGTGGGAGGATACAGCTCAAATATCCCTTTTTCTGAAGATCGACAAGACCGATGACGATGCAAGGGCCATTGCCCGAACACTGCGCAAACACCCGGTTCTGGAACGGGTTGACGTGATCACCCGCAGTCAGGCGCTGGCCGAATATCAACAGTTATCCGGTTTCCAAACCCTGTTCAACGCACTTGATGTGGAAAATCCATTACCATCGGTTCTGGTCCTGTATCCCGCGCCCGCCTATACCAATCTGATCGCCGTCCAGCAGATAGTCGAGGAACTCAAAAAACGAGATGATGTGGAGATTGCCCAGTTCGATTTGCAATGGTTGAAACGTCTGTACACGATGATGGAACTCATCCAGCGCGTCATTCTTGGCTTGGCCGTACTGTTGGCCTTGGGGGTACTTTTAATTATCGGGAACACGATTCGGCTGGGTATTCAGAACCGTCGCGAGGAGATCGAGATCACCAAACTGTTTGGTGCAACCAATGCCTTTATTCGACGTCCGTTTCTCTATACAGGTCTATGGTATGGATTGTTGGGTGGGGTAATTGCGTGGTTTCTCGTCAGTGTGTTTTTTGGGCTTTTGCACGGGCCACTCAACAGGCTTGCCGCGTTGTATTACACCGATTTCCCTCCCATATTTCCAGGGATCGATACCCTATTCATACTACTTTGTGCCGGTGGCGTTTTGGGACTTGTTGGATCATGGGTTGCCGTCGGTTGGCAACTGGGGGCCATTGAACCATCGTAATAACGAAGTGCGCATCCTGGACCGGCGCGGCTTCGAGCGCGATGTCTATTCCATGATCGACGATGTGCTGGCGAAGGTGGACAATGTTTTTCGTCATGTATTCCGGGCCTATTCTACCGTGCCATCGCCATACTATGGTTCTTTTGCACCTGTCTATCCGCGTTGCCCGGCGCAAAGCTGGTTGGTTGATTCATGAAGTACTTGGATAATGACACTCCCTGGGATCATCGGGCAATCGACAATCTAACGACGGCGGTTCTGTTGTTCGATGAACGAGCTCGTCTGTCCGCCATGAATCCCGCGGCCGAGATCTTATTGGACATCAGCGCCAACAAGGCGCGCGGTATGGCGGCGGGCGCGCTGTTTTCAGGCATGGACGATCTTGATGATGCATTGAGCCATATCGCAAAAAAGCAGCCTTTTACGAAACGTGAGACGCAGCTTCGATTGCCGGGGAGACATCCCATTCAGATGGACTGTATCGTATCTCCCCTGGGTGAGCACACACACAATCGTGCCACGCAACCTGATGGGATCCTGGTGGAGTTGATTCCCCTGGTAAACCGGCAACGCATTGCACGGGCAACCCAATTGCTGAACCAAAGCGAGATATCGCGAATGCTGGTGCGTCAACTGGCCCATGAGATCCGCAATCCCCTGGGCGGGCTTCGCGGCGCCGCGCAGCTCCTGGCGCGCGAGCTGGAAGAGGGCGCACTCAAAGACTACACCGACGTTATCATCCGGGAAGCGGATCGTTTGCAGGATCTGATGGATCGGATGCTGGGGCCGCGTACCCCTCCCCAAAAACGGGTACTAAATATCCATGAAGTCACGGAACGGGTACGGCTCCTGGTCCAGGCGGAGGCGCCCCAAGGGGTTTCGCTGGCGCGTGACTATGATCCGAGCATCCCGGAACTCTTTGGTGATCCGGATCTGTTGATTCAGGCCGTACTCAATATAGCCCGTAATGCCGTACAGTCGTTGGGCGAGCGCGGAAAGGTCACTTTTTCAACCCGTGTACATCGACAGTTCATGATCGGTAATCGCCACCACCGACTGGTAGTTCGGATCGATGTTACCGATAACGGTCCCGGGATTCCGGAAGAACTGAAGGAAAAGATTTTCTATCCATTGGTCACCGGTTATGAAGTTACCGGGGATAAATCGGTTTCCGGTGGAGCAACCGGCATAAAAAGTGGTACGGGACTCGGGCTTCCCATCGCCCAATCCCTGGTAAATCAGCACGGTGGCCTCATCGAATGCCATGGTGAACCGGGAACGACTACGTTTAGTATTCTATTGCCTGTCATTTCTGACTCAATAGCTGACGGTGTTCAGTGAAAAATCATATGGTGCCTGGCAGGACGAAAATGGGTAAGTAAAGTGGCGTTATGTGTTTGAGGCACATTCTTTAGTGTGTTGGGGTTGGGGAACGCAAGGTGAGTTTTGCAGATAGCGTCAACAAATTCATCGCCAAGAAACTCATCCGGAAAGCATGGCTTCCCATCGCCTGTCTGTCGGTTCTACTGGCACTCTTCCTGTCGGCATGTGATGGCGCGCCACCTGGCGTTCCATCCGAAACCGCCTCATCAAAAACCATCAGATTCGGTCTTGCCGCAAGCCCTATCACCCTGGACCCGCGCTTTGCCACGGATGCCGTTTCCACCCGTATCAACCGGTTACTTTACGACGCACTGGTGGATTTTGACGAGAGCTTTCAGGCAGTGCCTGCCCTCGCCGACTGGCGCCGGATAACGCCCCTTCATTACCAATTTACCCTCGGACCGGAACGGGCGCGTTTCCACAACGGCGCTCCGCTGACCGCCTTCGATGTAAAGGCTACCTACGACTCGATCCTGGATGCGGGCGCGGCCTCCCCCCACGGAACCGCGCTGGCGGTTATCGAGAGGATCGTTGCCATCGACCCGAACACCATCGACTTTCACTTGCAAAGCCCCGATCCGTTGTTCCCGGGCCGGCTGGCGCTGGGTATTTTGCCCGGCGACTTGATTGCCCGGGACCACCCATTCAATCGCAAACCCGTCGGCAGTGGTCCCATGGTGTTTGTGGATTGGTCCCACGACGGAAAGCTGCAACTGCGGCGGCTTGCCGATGGGCGCATCATCGAATTCCTGCGCGTGCCGGAGGCCACGGTACGGGTATTGAAACTGTTGCGCGGAGAGATCGATTTGATGCAAAACGATCTATTACCGGAGCTTACCGCCTGGCTTTCCGAACGGGAGGATATCATCGTGGAAACGGCGCGGGGGATTAATTTCTCTTATCTCGGCTTCCATTTGCAAGATCCGGTTACCGGCGATCCTAGGGTCCGTCAGGCGGTGGCCCATGCCCTGGACCGGGAGGCGATCATCCGTCATGTTTGGGGAGGCGCCGCGCGAGTGGCCAATGCCGTGCTGACCCCGGATCACTGGGCCGGTTACCCGTCCTTGCAAGCCATACCCTTCGATCCCGACAAGGCAAAGGCGCTACTGGCGGCAGCCGGATACACCAAGGATCATCGGCCAATCCTGGTGTACAAAACATCAAGCAACCCGTTTCGGGTGCGTCTGGCCACCGTCATGCAGGATCAACTACAGCGCGTCGGGATCGACGTAGACCTTCGCAGCTACGACTGGGGAACCTTCTACGGTGACATCAAGGCGGGACGCTTCCGAATGTACAGCCTCGCCTGGGTCAGCATTAAAATGCCGGACATTTTCAGATATGCATTCCATAGCGCCTCGCTTCCTCCGGCAGGCGCCAACCGGGGCAGGTTTATGGATACGTTTGCCGATCGGCTCATCGACGAAGCCGAAGCGGCATCGAGCCTGACCGAACAGGCCCGATTGTATCGCGAACTTCAGGAATACCTCTTGGCACGCCTTCCCTATGTGCCGCTTTGGTATGAGGACAATGTCCTGGTCACTCGCGGTGATATTACCGGTTATCGGCTGACGCCGGATGGGAATTATGATGGGCTTATGACGGTGCGGCGGAATGTCTCACCGGCCGTGCCAAGCGTTACCTTTAGGTGATTGCCGGAAAAGAATATACCGGATTGCGGCGTATTTTGTTCGTATTCAAGGCGCGGCAACAGGCGCATAGTCGTTCTATGTAACTGTTGACGTAACGCACAAGACGGGCAAAAGGACAAGCAAGCTGGTATGTTCTTTGACAGAAATCGCCTTAAACCAAACAGGCTCTAAACCGTTTCCGAGAGCACCATACTTTTCACGATAGCCGTCCAGGCCTTACCGATGTTGTCACGGTTGTATCCGCCGCCACCCATGGCAATGAATCTGCCTTCACAATGCCGATCAGCAAGCACACATAGCCGCGCCGAGGCATGGGCGTGTGCGAGTTCGCTGTATTCCAGGTGGGTGATAGGGTCGCCGGTCAATCCGTCCGCGCCGCATTGGAGTAAAATGAACTCAGGTTTTGCGGCATCCACAAAATTCTCCACCACCTCCCAGGCCGCCAGAAAATCCTCATCATCGGCGTACATCGGCATTGGTATGTTGATTTTGGTTCCGGCAGCGGCCCCGCGGCCTGTTTCCTTGGCAAAACCGGTGCCGGGATAGAGAAATCGCCCATCTTCGTGGATGTCGGCGATAAAGACCTGGGGGTCGTCCTCGAATGAATAAAATACCCCATCGCCGTGATGGGCATCGATGTCCACGTAGGCAATGCGCGTCAGCCCATACTGCTCGCGCAGGATTTCCGTCGCGATACCGGGGTCGTTGAATACGCAAAATCCCCCGGCGGAGTTGCGTCTGGCGTGGTGCAGCCCGCCAATGGGCACAAATGCTCGGCGATGTGTCCCTTTCATGAGCCGATGACAGGCATCCAAAGTGCTTCCCACCACGAACGATGCCGCCTCGAATACCCCCGGGAATGCCGGGGTATCACCGTAGTCGAGCAATCCCTCTCCGGTCTTCGACTGTCTCACGACCCGATCGACGTACTCCTTGGTATGAAAGCGTTCGATGACCGCCCGATCGGCGAGTACCGGTTCCAGTACGCTGGCCTTGCTGTCCATGCCCTGGCGCTTTGCTTCCTTCCAGAAGGCATCCATCCGATCGGGGCCAAAGGGATGGCCTTGCCCGAATCCATAACTGCGCAGGCCCTCTCCGATATAGATACATACATTTTGGGTGGTCATGGTTTTCTAGGGTCCTTTTTTCTCGATTACTTTCACAAAAGAGAATGGCATCTCAATGCATCGGGATCTTCCGGCGCCAGTTCCCAAAGCACATCCATCGGATGAACAAGCCTGAGAGCCTGTTTGGTTAAAGTAATATCGGCTGCAAAAGCGCTAAAATCGGCCCCTGTTTCCCGCAAACTCTCGGCCAATCGTTCACTATTGACCTCCAATTTGCGAAAAAATGGCCTCGATTCCCCGCTTTTTCGCTACGATACCCTTAAACCAAACAGGCTCTGAAACCTTCCGGAGATTCCAGCTCAAGATCACGTTCAGGCTTGTTCATGAAAAAAACAGCTAACCAAGATGGTTATTCATCCATCCTTGCCCCGCAAGGTAGGGCAGGCATAATATGAAACCATCAACTTCTCGATGTTACCAAGGCACGGCACTCGCCCGGGCGCAGCTCATAGGAAAAGGGCTCAGGGAGAAATTCCATCCGATCCAAAGGTGAGACATCCTGAAGCGGTGCTCCGGCTTGGACATACTGCCTAAGGTTATCCACGTAGAAATGCTGGCGGTTCCAGGGATCCTTGTTGAGGATGATAAGACCCTCGCCGGAGGATCGGGTCGATGCCTTCCACATGAGCAGAATGCCGGGATTATCGTAGCCGATGATACTTGTCGGGCAGTCTTCCTGGAAAATGGCGTACTCCGCCTTTATTTTATTCACATCCCGTATGAAATCCGACAGATCCACATCGGTGTTTTCCCAGTCCTCGGGCCGGGTTTCCACCACGTGCAGCGTTTTCCTGAATCCAAACTCGAAACCCATGGGCATCATCACCCCGGAAGAAAACAACGCGGAAAACATATAGCGCTGGCGCATGACGTCCCAATTCCCGTTGAATTCCTGGAAAAGCCGTGGGGTATCGTGACTTTCCGGGAAACTGATGGAAGGGGCGCTTTCCCGTATCAGGTGATACTGTTCCAGGAGCCACGGGCTGCCGAAATCCCACCATTTGGAACTGTTGAAGACGTAGTCGAAGCCCGCCTGCGCGGTTTCCTTGGTCTGATCCACGGTACATCCCAGTGTCTCGGCGGTAAAAACGATATCCGGATTTTCCTTTCTGATGTCGTTGATGAGCCGTGACCAGAAATGGCCCGGGATCTGATAGGCGGCATCGCAGCGGAATCCCGTGAAGCCAAGCCCTATCATGTATTGGACGATCTTGCGGCAATACTCGTAGAGCCCATTGGGGTCCGAAGTATGCTGATGGTCGAAGCGCGCCAGATCCCACCAAACAACCTTGTTGCCATCTTCCATGCAAAACGGGTGGCAAACACTGCCGTCGTGTTCGTGGGCAAACCACTCGGGGTGTTCGCGCACCAGCGCCGCGTCTTCCGCGCAATGATTGATAACGAGGTCCACCATCAGTTGCAGTCCCTGCTTTTTCGCGATACGCGCCATCTCCTTGACTTGCTCCTCGGGAGATTTCTTCGAATCCGGATCCACCAGTTTGGGATTCAACTCAAAATAGTCGGCAATGGAGTACAGGCTACCGGAATGGCCCGGCCTTTGAATCGGGTTGACGAAGATCCAGTCAAACCCCATATCATGAGCGCGCTCCAGGTGCTTCGGCCAGTCGCTGAATTTGCCAGCCAGTAAGGGGAACAGGTTATAGATTCTCATGGGATTTTTTCTCCTCATCCAAAAACCGGGTTTTCATGAAATATTCTTGTTTTTGTTCTCGGCGGGAGTATACACAATGTTCCCAACTCCGGGCGAACTGCAATTATCCGTGTCAGGTGGCCGGGATTGTCTCGTAGATTGCCCTGGATAACTCCGCGAAGGCGGCGTCCTCGAACGTCTTGTCATCCATATAGCGAGAGACGATCCTATCGTTCTCGCCCATGCGAAGGATCATCAGATCTTCCAGAATTCGGCGCAGGCCAAGCTGAAATTTGTCGAACGGATTGGCTCGGCGCAGGTGGATAATCTCGGGGGTATTGATGGCTTTTTCCCGAATTTGCTCGAAAAAAAGCCGGTCCTCTTCGGAAAAATTCGTGCCGAAGCGGTCGTTCAGTACCTCGATGATCGCCGACAGCGGCGCCTTTTCCTCCCTGGCCTTGCCGCTACCCACATCGGTCGGACTCTTCACCTTGTATTCGTCTTCCCCCTCGCGCAGCTCAATGACACCGGAAGAGACCAGCGCCAGGCGGTAATATTGCAAACAGACACTTTCAACCGCTTCACCCCCCACCCCACTGGTACCTCTCCCAGCCACTGCACACTGCTCTCCTTGTACTTCGGATAGGCCGGGTATTTCATGGCCGCTTTCCTTCGGACGTTAGCGCGGCCTGCCAGAAGGGGTCTTGCTCCCAGCCAGAGGGGAACCCCATGTGTGGCCGCGATGGTCCTGTGTGGCGGTCAAGAAGTTCTCCAAGTCGTATTGCCCAGCGACTGTCTGGACAGGCGACCTGAATCAGCGATTCGATGACAGCCAGTTGAGCGTAGAGGCGGCGGCGCGGGTTGATGCGCTGCTCCGGTCGGGTGTGGGCGCCGGTGGGAATAGCGATGGGTATCTGCGGCCACGGGCGTTGCGTTTTGCGAGGCATCTCTGGCCGACTACCGAATTCACGATTCCATACGCGTACGTGGTGCGCGCAGAGGTTTCGCAGGTCGGAAAGGCTTCGGAACCAGGATCGCAGCACCGGGAACTTCCAACCGAAGTGAACTTCGATGCGCCCGGTGTCCTGCGGCTGGCGCAGGTTGGCGAACAGGGTTGAAATCTCCTTGAAGCTGAGCAGTTCGACCGCCATCCAGATCGGGGGTTGCGGTGGCGCGGCGGTGTATTTGCGCCGGTAGTGGGCGAGGAAGGTTTCGAACTGGCGGGATTGGACCTCGCTGTTAAGCTTATCGATGAGCCAGTCGTGCCGGTAGCGAGTGTTGAACAGATCAGGATTGAGGTAGCCGTGGGGACCATAGTGTTCGGCAAAGGTGCTGGCGAGCTGGGCGCGCAGTGCGATCTCGATTCGTTCGATGGCGTCGAGCAGAAGTAGCCGCAACTCGCGGTCGAAAACATAGAGATCGAGTATATGGTCGAAGCAGGTGCCGGGCACGAAGCGGTGCTCATCGGATCCCGGTTGGTAGAAGGTGCGCGTATAGGCCGACAACCGGTAGTAGCCGATGTTGGCCAGATAGTGCTGGGCGCGGGGTTCGTCGGGTATCTCCATGCCACGCTGCTGGAGCAATGCGAGATGCTGGTCTATGGTGTAGGCCGGTTTATTAAAGAGGGCCATGGCTACCCCCTGGATACAAAAAACCCGCCAAAGTGTGCATCGTTGAGAGGCATGGCGGGTGTGTTGCGAAGAATTCTATGTGCAATGTGCATAAAATGCAAACAGCGATAAATTCTCCGCAATTTCCGGAAAGTTGGCGATTTCGTGATTCGGAAGTCACTGACTCCCGGATTTGCAAATAGGCGCGGTGGAACAATCCGCAACAAGGTAGATTTCGTGCTCACGCCGTTACTTCTCTTAGCAACTCTATGATCTCGCCCTCCAACACCTTTTTGAGTTTAGCCGGAAATCACCCGCCAACCCGGTGGGAAGCCATCCTCCCTTGGTTTGCCGCGCAACAGCTTCATGGTCTCTTCGCTCA
>JABDQX010000233.1 GCA_013042035.1 Gammaproteobacteria bacterium | reverse complement strand
TGAGCGAAGAGACCATGAAGCTGTTGCGCGGCAAACCAAGGGAGGATGGCTTCCCACCGGGTTGGCGGGTGATTTCCGGCTAAACTCAAAAAGGTGTTGGAGGGCGAGATCATAGAGTTGCTAAGAGCGTGTCTGAAAAATCCCCAGTCTACTGCGGCGGCCCCCGAATTGTGGCCCGCTGCGTTGCGAAAGAGTCAAAAATCGCGTCATGTAGCTCGCTACACTCCCCGATTTATCACCGTCCGCGCCTTGCGGGACCGCAATCGGGCTACCGCCTCGCGACGACCCGGAATTTTCAGACACCCTCTAAGTCGGACAGACTCCCAGGATGGAACAAGGCGCTAGGACAGGAGCACTTGCCGAAGGAATAGTTCGAACAACCTTCCCACATCGGGAAGAACATCAACCAAACGGTGGTCACCATCGAGCATATGCAGTTGCATTTTATGTTGCCGTGAAAAACATATCACGCTTTGTGGCGAAACAATTTCGTCGTTCCATCCATGCACTACCGATCGGTAAATAGCGCTCGGTTGAGGATTTCGTGCCCCAAAACCACGGAGCAGAACTGCGGGCGCCATCAGGAATAGTCCGTCCGGCTCAAGGAATTCCGAAGCAACAGCAGATACGTATCCACCGGCACTCGATCCTACCAACACAAGTTTTTCCCTATCTTTATCTTTTGGTGCCAAATCAAGCAACCTGTCTACCCGCTCGTCCGGATCCGGGATATCGGAATAATCGGGGCTTTCAGCGCGAAACCCCTGGCGTTGTGCAATCTCGGCAAGATATTGGATCTTTGTTCCCCAGGGACCTGATTCCTGCCCATGTGCAAAATAGACGGTGTTATGTGACATAATAAGCCTTCCTGTAAGATTTATTCCCGTAAGGTGTCGTAAAAAATAATCCGAACTTGTATAACTTGCGGGATATTTAATATGACGGTCTTATCACATAATAAATTAGAAAAGCCCAGGTCATTTGTTTGTATCGACTAATTCCTCACCAACCGAGGAATTACGCAAAGCGGCAATCACGGGCATTGTGTTCGGACGTATCCCCCGCCAGTAATAGAACGCCTCGGCCGCTTGTTCAACGAGCATTCCCAAGCCATCCACGGATTTGGCGGCATCATGCTGCCTCCCCCATAAAACAAACGCGGTGGGCCGCGCCACATCGTACATGAGATCGTAACACCCTCCATTCGTACGCAAAATGCTATCCGGCAATGGCGGTATTTCTCCCGCAAGACTCGCGGACGTGGCATTGATAATCAGATCGAAAGACGCTGATCCGAGTTCCCCGAGGCCACAGCCTTTTATCGAGTTTTCCTGAACACCCGCCTCCGAAAGGCATTGCGCCACAAGTGCCACGGCCTTTTCCGGCGTGCGATTGGCAATGACGAGTTGTTCGGGACGCTCATCGAGTAACGGATTAACAATACCCCTGGCCGCACCACCGGCGCCAAGGAGCAGTATCCGTTGTCCCTCTATGGATATGTTGTGATTTATACGCAGATCCTGAATCAATCCAATACCATCGGTGTTATCCCCGTATTTTCCTCCCAACTCATTGAATCGAATGGTATTAACGGCATTTGCACGCCGCGCACGCGGAGTAAGTATATCAACGAGCGCCTTAGCCTCTTCCTTGAAAGGCAGTGTAATACTCAGCCCTTTTCCTCCTTCGGCCTGAAACGTGGCAATCGCGCTCGCAAACGTTCCCGGCAAAACATGCATGGCCAGATACGCCATTGACTGCCCGGTTTGTTCCGCAAAGCGAGCATGAATAAATGGTGATTTGCTATGCCCGATAGGGTGACCCATTACACCATAGCGATCTGTCATTTTAGCCTCGGATATTAATGTTATTATTGGGTTATTATTGGTAATCTGGCAGTGTAAGTCACTAAACCGGCGAGTTATATCATTGGTATGCAAACCCATCTCGCGCTACCTGTTTTGCATTTATCTCCATGGAATGCGTCAAAGTGATTCGGATAAAACACTGAATAGTGTTTCTTTACGCCTTTAGAATCCACGATAGGCAGTATTGCATGATTAATAAACATGATGCAAAATAATCACCATATTGAATTTAGCGCGCTCGGCGACTAAAAGTAATCCACTTGGAGTATATTGGAATAATTCCGATAGGGTCCAAAGGCTTAAGAATAAATAGTTTCATGGCAAGCGGAGAGAAAAATGCCCAGATTTGACCTGACCACTGTGAACTTTGTGGATCTAATTGAGTTGCGCGATGAAGTAGAGGCTTCTATCGACGCACGAAGAAAAGAGGAAAAGCAACGGCTACTTCAGGAAATTCGGCAAATGGTTTCTGACAAAGGCTTCTCGATGGGGGAGATATTCAACGAACCTGAGCTTATAAAAAAATCCCCGGTAGCGCCAAAATATCAAAATCCGGATAATCCCGAGCAAAAATGGTCGGGACGAGGCCGGCAACCACATTGGATAGCGGCTCACCTGGAACAAGGAAAAACCCTAGAGGATATGCTCATCGATAGATTCGACGTTTCGGATAACGGCTCAGATACCGAGTAAGGTTTGACTATCAGGGATATCTGGCACCGCTGACTGAATAGCCTAGCGCGTAAATTCCAACAGTTTGTCGTCACATCAAGTAGATTGGCCATTATCGGACATACGGTGGAGTTGGCTTTGGGCCAATTAGTCTATAAAATCCCGCGAAGAATAAAGCCTGTTGCCGGAGAACAGCCAAAAACATTGCCAGCTCGGCTGGATTGGCTTACTATTCGCGCCCGGCCGGTAGCCTAAAGCAAAGTGGTTCGATATTTCACCTCGTAAGCCAGTGTGTTGTCTGCGGGTACCGGTACATGGGCTTAACGAAAGGCAACAGATAGTCTTTCTCCCACATTAGCATTAGTCCCCATCGTCTAGACGGCCTAGGACACAGCCCTTTCAAGGCTGCAACACGGGTTCGAATCCCGTTGGGGACGCCATAAATACTTGTCGTGGCCACCCCGGGCAGAGAGTGATTTCCGCCTGCGGGTTTTGTTGGCCAGGACAAGGTCCCACTGACACAATGGTACTCACCGATTTATACCCACGGCTGGCGGCAATAGAGAGCCCCGCCGATCTACGCAGACTCCCCAAGTTCGAACTGCCACCGCTTGCCGAAGAAATACGCAGTTATTTAATCGAGTCGGTCGCCCAGTCCGGCGGTCATTTGGCTGCGGGCCTGGGGGCAGTGGAGTTGACCATTGCGTTACATCACGTCTTCAATACGCCCGAGGACCGGCTCGTCTGGGATGTCGGGCACCAAAGCTATCCGCACAAGATCCTGACCGGACGCCGGGACAAACTCGCAACCATTCGCACCCGGGATGGTCTCGCCCCATTCCCCAAACGTACCGAAAGCAACTTCGATGCATTCGGTGTCGGACACGCGGGTACATCCATTAGCGCCGCGCTGGGCATGGCTATTGCCGCGGAACGGGAAGGTCGAAAACGCAAAGCGGTGGCAATCATCGGTGATGGTGCGCTGACCGCCGGCATGGCATTCGAGGCACTCAATCACGCGGGTGAACTGCATACGAACCTGTTAGTCGTATTAAACGATAACGAAATGTCCATTTCGCGCAATATCGGGTATTTCGCGAAGGTTTTCTCAATGAGGGCGTACTCCAATGTACGTGCCGGGAGCAAAAAAGTACTCGAGCGAATGCCTTCGGTACGGAAACTGGCGCGGCGAGCCGAGGAACACGTAAAGGGATTAGTAGCACCGCCAAGCATTCTGTTCGAGGAATTGGGCTTCAATTACATCGGTCCCATAGATGGACATGATCTATCTCTACTCATTACCACGCTGAGCAACCTGAAGACGCTGGACGGGCCACAATTTCTCCATGTAGTCACCCGCAAGGGTAAAGGTTTCTCGCCAGCGGAAAGTGATCCTGTAAAATTTCACGGCATTGGACCATTCGATGCGAAGACAGGCGTTGAAGCGAAAAAAAGCGCGGGTATCACTTATACCGATGTATTCGGGGAGTGGATTTGTGACATGGCTCGTCGCGATGAGCGCCTGATAGCCATTACACCGGCCATGAAAGAAGGCTCCGGGCTCCAACGTTTTGCCGAGGAATTCCCGGAACGCCACTTCGATGTGGGCATCGCGGAGCAACATGCGGTAACCCTTGGCGCGGGGCTCGCCTGCGAGGGGCTAAAGCCCGTTATAGCCATTTACTCCACATTTTTGCAACGCGGTTACGATCAGGTTATTCACGACATTGCTCTACAAAACCTGCCGGTGCTGTTCGCCATCGACCGGGCAGGCCTCGTCGGGCCCGATGGCCCAACGCACGCGGGAGGATTCGATCTCAGTTTCCTGCGTTGCGTACCGAATTTGGTATTGATGGCCCCAGCCGACGAAAACGAATGCCACCAAATGTTGTCTACGGGTTTTTCGCTCGATCAGCCAAGTGCCATCCGCTATCCCCGCGACAAGGGACCGGGCGTACCTATCGAGCAGGGCACCGAGCAAGGGATGGCAACGCTCCCCATCGGAAAAGCGAAGATACGGCGGCAGGGACAAGACGTCGCATTGCTTGCATTCGGTTCCATGGTCACGCCCTGTCTCGAGGTTGCGGATCGTATTGACGCCACGGTCGTTAACATGCGGTTTATAAATCCGTTGGATGAGGAAATGGTGCTCCGGATAGCGGCTGAACATACGCTTCTGGTAACCGTGGAGGAAAACGCTATCGCCGGTGGCGCGGGCAGTAGCATCAACGAATGCCTGTTGGCCAATGGGCTCACGGTACGCATCATTAATCACGGGCTTTCGGATCCGTTCTTACCACACGGTACCCGACAGGATGTATTGAAAGAAGCCGGCCTTGATGCGGAAGGCATCCTGCGCGTCGTATCCGGTTTAAATGGATAATTGGCTATCCATTATCAACTGTCCTTCGCCTGGGCCTCCCTTGATAGCGCGCAATCTCCTTGACGATTTCCGTATAAGGTAGATTTTCCATATCAGCGTATTTCGCCACGGCCTTTTTTATCAGATCGAATACGTCATCAATCCGATGCATGGCGTCTTCCGGCGCCATTGCCCGCGCAATACCC
>JABDQX010000228.1 GCA_013042035.1 Gammaproteobacteria bacterium | reverse complement strand
GAAAAAGCCCTGCTGAAGGCCGATGCTGCCCGCGAACTGGCCGCGGCCGAGAAAAAACTCGATGATCTGAAACAAGGTGCCCGGAAGGTTTCCTATGACGTTACCCTGGATGTGACCACCAAAACAGGCGGCGCCGTTCCCCTGTTGCTGACCTATCTGGTGCGATCGGCCGGCTGGCGTCCCAGCTATCACCTGGCGGGCGATTCCGGAACCGGAAAACTGACGATCGAGTATTTCGGCGAGGTCCATCAGCGATCAGGCGAGGATTGGCGCGGTGTCGAGATGCGGTTTTCCACGGGGCGTCCTGCCCTGGGCGTAACGGCGCCGGAGATCTCACCCTGGGTGGTGGATTTCGTCCGTCCCCCACCGGAAGCGGCGCCGGTGCTGCTTTCAAGGGGACTCAGACAACATGCCGAGATCGCCATGGCGCCCAGGGATACGATGATGGCCCCGTTGGTGGCCAAGGCAACCCAGGTAGTGGAAACGGCCAATTCGCTGCTTTATGTGGTTCCCGATAAACAAACGGTACCGGCAGGCGCCGATGGGCATCGCGCGCTCATCACGCAGCGGACATTCGACATGGCGCTCGAGTATTTCACGGTGCCGAAGAACTCACCGTTCGTTTTCCTCGGTGCCGAGATCACCAATACCGGCGATTTCCATTACCTCCCCGGCAAATCGTTGACCTACCTGGACGGGGCCTTCGTCGGTTCCGGCCATCTGGACTCGTTCGCTCCGAAGGAGACGCTGACGCTGGGTCTGGGGCCGGATCGATCCCTGCGCGCGGAACGAAGGCTCATCAAAAAGGAAGGCGGTGAACAGGGGTTGTTCGGTGGCAAGACCCGCCTGCGCCATGTGTATGAAATAGAACTGGAAAATCTCAAAAAGAAATCCGTCGTCATCGACGTAAAAGATCAGTTGCCCCTGTCTTACCATGAAGACATTGTCGTCGCCGTCAACCGCATCGATCCCGCGCCGAAGGAACAAGACGAAAAAAACATCCTCACCTGGGCCATCGAACTCGAACCGAAACAAAAGAAGACCATCCGTCTGGATTTTCAGATCGAATATCCCGAAGGAAAACGGATAAGTGAGTAACCAATCGGCAAGGAGTAACAAAATACACGGGGCAAAGTACGGTTGACAGACCAGTGCATACGCCTCAAACTGACCGGACAGACTAGTTAGTTTAGGTGATTGCCGGAAAAGAATATACCGGATTGCGCCGTATTTTTGTTCGTATTCAAGGCGCGGCAACAGACGCATAGTGGTTCTATGTAACTGTTGACGTAACGCGGAAGACGGGCAAAAAGACAAGCAAGTTGGTATGTTCTTTGACAGAAATCGCCTTGGTAAGCGAGGTATCGTATGCACACTTGGCAATTGCAGGAGGCTAAAAGCCGTTTCAGTGAGCTGGTGACGCGCACCCTTGCGGAGGGGCCGCAGCTTGTGACGCGGCGTGGACATGAGGTCGTGGTGGTGATTGCCGCCCCTGAATTTCACCGAATGCACTCGGGTCTGTCGTTGCGGGATGTGTTGCGAAACGCGCCACGCGGTGAGCCGTTGGACCTGGAGCGTTCGGCCGAGCCGGTGCGGGGAATCGAGTTGTCATGAGAGATAGATGCAAAACTCAAATTGTGCTTTATAACAAGGCGAAAATGAGCGAAAAAGCGGAGTTTACATGAAGTAAATGAGCATTTTGAGCGAATTTTTAACGCAGTTAGGGAGTGCAAGGTGAGTTTTGCATACAGCTCATGAAATACCTGCTCGACACCTGCGTCCTGTCGGAACTCGTAAAACCGGTGCCCAATCCCGAGGTGTTGGCCTGGGTCGATTCGCGTGCGGAAAACGATCTGTTCGTGGCGGCGATGACGCTGGCCGAATTGCAGCGTGGCGTGGCGAGATTGCCGTCGTCCCGACGCAAAAACGAGCTCTCGGCGTGGCTGGAAAATCTTCAGGCAGGTTTTGGCGAGCGGGTTTTACCCTTTACCGGTGAGAGTGCCGCTTGCTGGGGCGAGATGTGCGCCCGCGCCGATGCCGCAGGCAAGACAATCGCGGCCTTCGACTCAATCATTGCCGCAACGGCTCTGGAGCACGGCCTGGCGCTGGTAACCCGTAACGTCCGGGATTTTTCAGCGGCCTCCTTGATGTTGGTGAATCCTTGGGAGAAGTTGCAGTAGAGAATCGGGTTTGCGTGGGATCCTCACGGGCACTAAACAAAACCGGGCACCTGGAAACGATAATACGGCTTCGGGTCGTTTTTATCGCCCCAGCGGGCATCCGATGCCCAAGCGCCATTGGGCCTTTCCTTTTTTCGGGTATTGACGGTCATCTCGCCGGTTTGCGGATCCAGAGTCAGCAGGTTGTATTGCAGCGGGATACCGGAAACTTGCTCTTTCGCCGGTGCGCCAAAGGTGCCGGCGCCGATGATCTTGACGGAACGGTTGTCGTCGTATTTGTGGAATCCTTCCATGGCCTCGTGGATGTGGCCGTGCAGGCAGATCTGGAAACCGTGGACGGCCAGCAATTCCATGAATTCATCGTCCATCATCTCTTTGCCCATGACAGGATGATGAAAGACGGCAATCTTCAGCCAGCCATCATATTTTCCGTTACCCTCCCCCAACCGGTCCAGCGCCCGACCCAACGCCTGCATGTTGATACTTGCCCGGTCCTTGAAGTGATGGTCGAGATTCCAACTGGAGCTCAGCCCCAGGAACAGGATACGGTCTTCGGGTCGCTCCACAAACAAGGACTGCTCGGCCTCGTCCAGGGGATACTTCTGCCCGCAGACGTGGCGATAGAAATGCTCGTCGAACGGGGCGAAGCGCTGGCGGTACTTTTCGTCATCGCGCACCCGCGCCCCGGTATCCCCCGCCGGGATATAGCGGCCTTCCGGCAGCTTCGGCGGCAGGTCATCTTCATCCACAAAGGGATAGGCCGCCTTGGATTGCTTCCGGTTCATATCATGATTCCCCGGCACAACCACCACCCGGCTCCCATCCAGCCCGAAGCGCTTCACGAGAGCATCCACCATGCCAAAGGCCGCTCGGTATTCGGTCTCGGTGGCGCGGTGAGTGATGTCGCCGGAGAGGACCAGATAATTTAGCCGTTTGATCTTCAACGCCTGACGCAGATCGGTCTCCAGTTGTGTGCGGCAGATGTTGGCAAATGCCTCGTCTTCCAGATGGAGATCCGAGAGGTGCAGGATGCGGA
>JABDQX010000227.1 GCA_013042035.1 Gammaproteobacteria bacterium | reverse complement strand
GAGCACCAAACGCCATCGCCATCTCTTTGGTCTCCGGTCTTGATGCAAAAAACCGTATCTGCGGCAGATTAACGCGGTGGATCGCCGCCGAGTGAAGATCGATACCGAAGTCGCTGCGCATCACAATCTCTTGTATGAACAAGTGTGCCAGTTGCCCGGCCAGTGAGCCCTCCGGCCTTCCGGGAAAATTGCGATTGAGATCTCGTCGGTCCGGCAGATATCGTTGATGGTTAACGAACCCAAGGGTATTGACAACTGGGACACACAACAAGGTGCCCTTAAGGCGTCGGATCGCGCTGGCTCGCAACAGGCGGCGAATGATCTCTACGCCAATGATTTCATCGCCGTGCACGGCTGCGCTCACGAACAGCACCGGACCGAATTTGCGGCCATGGATAATCCGTACCGGCATGTTGGCTGGCATGTGGTTGTTAAAGGCACCGATGGTTAGATTCAGCGTGGTCTTTTGCCCAGCAGTAACCCTTTGTCCACCAATCTCGAATGCCGCGCGCACTTAATGCTCCAACCCAACACAGCCGGAATCAAAAAGATCCCCGATAATTATTCCTTCGTAATTCCCAATTCGCATCGTAATTCTCAATTCCTAATTCCCCATTCTTTCTACCCCTTGCCGCGGGTCCTGGTTTTACCGACCTTGGCGTTGCTTTCGATATACTCAATGATCTTACCTGCGACATCAATGTCGGTCGCCTTTTCGATCCCTTCCAAGCCAGGAGAGGAATTGATCTCCATGACCACCGGTCCGTGGTTGGCTCGTAGCATGTCTACCCCACAGACATTGAGTCCCATGATCTTCGCCGCGCGCAGGGCGGTACTGCGTTCCTCGGCGGTAATCCTAATGGTTTTGGCCGACCCTCCTCGATGCAGGTTGGAACGAAATTCTCCTTCGGCCCCGGAGCGCATCATGCTGGCGATGACCTTTCCACCGATGACGAAGACCCGGATATCGCTGGCACCAGCTTCCTTGATGAACTCCTGTACCAGAATGTTTACCTTGGCACCGCGAAAGGCCTCGATCACGGATTTAGCTGCCTTTGGAGTTTCGCCCAGCACGACGCCGATACCCTGGGTTCCTTCCAGGAGTTTGATGACCACCGGGGCACCACCGACGATATTCAATACCTCGTCGGTCATGGCGGTGTCATGGGCAAAAGCCGTAACCGGCAGACCGATGCCATCACGGGCCAGCAACTGCATTGAGCGTAGTTTGTCACGTGAGCGGCCAATGGCGACGGATTCGTTTAGGGGGAACACTCCCATCATCTCGAATTGCCGGAGCACCGCCATTCCATAGAAGGTGATCGAGGCACCGATGCGTGGGATAACGGCATCGTATCCCAGGATCTTCTGATCACCATAGCGCAGTTCAGGCCGGTGGGAGGTGATGTTCATATAGCACTTCAGGGTATCGAAGATATCGATCTCGTGCCCACGTTTCTCGGCCGCTTCCACCAGACGCTTGTGGGAGTAAAGGTTCGGATTGCGGGCAAGCATGGCGATTTTCATTAAGGAGGTTCCTGTTAAAAATATTTTTCCGGCAACTTTCCATAAAGGAAAGAACGTCCAGAGTTGACTAAAAAGTGACGGCGGATCGCCGTTCGTCCCAACAACACGCGAAATCCCATCTGGTCGCGATTGGTGAGAGTAATCTCAATGGGGTAACTCTGGTTTCCGATCTTTAGTTTTGTGGTAACCACGTATCTTTCTTCGTTGTGGCCACTGGAGCTCCTAACTTGACGATGATCGGAGACACGCGCAGAACAAGAAACACGGGTGTGATTATTTTTTTGGAGGGGATAGACTTCGAAGTCTACCCACAGGACGCCGTCACGTTCAAAGGGAACGATTCTGTTGGCGTGGATTGCCGAGGAACGGGCGCCGGTGTCAACCTTGGCTTTGATTTCGGGTATAGCAATATCCGGGAATGCAACCCACTCACGCCAACCAATGATCTCCCTGTGGAGAGAGGGATTTTTTGGTCTTTTCTGGTGCTTTTCCATCCGTAGCAAAATTACAACTGTTCTTCCACCCAGCCACGTACGGAATCGAGGGCTGCATCGAGCCGGGATGGATCATCTCCGCCACCTTGCGCCATATCGGGGCGTCCCCCACCTTTACCGCCAACTTGTTGTGCCACGAAATTCACCAGGGATTTTGCGGGTAGGCGATCCTTACAATCCGGTGTGGCGCCCGCGACTAAATGGATTTTCTCTCCCTGCACCGTGGCCAGAACGATGGCGGCGGAACCGAGTTTCCCTTTTAGTTGATCGAGTGTGTCACGCAGGGACTTTGGATCGACATTCTCCAGCCGGGTTGCCAGTACCCGGATACCATTGATCTCTATTGCCCCGGAGACAAGTTCTCCTCCCTGACGAGAGGCGAGTTTGGCGGTCAGCTTTTCCAGTTCACGGGTAAGCTCCCGGTTGCGCACGAGCAACTGGTTGACCTTATCCTCGACTTGTTCCGTATCCCCTTTGAGCAGATTGGAGACCCGTAGTAGCCGTTCATGGTTGCGTGTTATCCAATCCAGCGCACCGTTCCCTGTCAATGCCTCGATACGACGAACCCCGGCTGCCACGCCGGTTTCCGAAATAACCTTAAACGGACCGATATCGCCCGATAGATGCACATGGGTGCCGCCACAAAGCTCCGTCGAACATGTACCGATGGCAAGCACGCGCACACTGTCTTCGTA
>JABDQX010000225.1 GCA_013042035.1 Gammaproteobacteria bacterium | reverse complement strand
GAGCACCCGATTCCCTGTGGTTTTCTGGGCAGCGCCGCCAAAAGTGCTCGAGAGATTATCGGATTAGGGCGGTACTCCGACCTGCTGGGTCTGGACGCCATCGAACATTATTTCCAGTTGCATTACTGGCAACACGCAGATCGCTGGGATAAGAACGACATCATGGGCGAATTCAGTTTTGCGATGGATGATCCGAAACTGCCGTTCCGTTTCCAGTTCGCCAGCGCCGCCGAAAAATTCCGCTTCATCGACGACGGACAGCGCCCCATCATCGTCCCGAGAGACGATGAGGGCATGGTGCTGGTGGAAAGATTGCGGGCCACCGAGGACAAGGGCCTGACCCCGCCACGGGAGGTGGTCCGCAAACTACAACGCTACAGCGTTTCGGTCCACCAGCGCGCCTGGACGACGGCCTTGGGCGGGAAGCATATCGAACTGCTGCACGGGCGCTTCGCGGTGTTGGCCGATCCCAAACTGCATTACGACGAGGAATTGGGGTTGGTGCTGGATGAACAGTTGTATGAGGCGGGGGAGTTGGTTACGGAATAATGGATAGTCGCGTAAATCTTGTCTGGTAGCGGCGCCGTGTCGGACGCATAGATCCGAACCTGCCTGTCGGCGCAGTCACGGCGTAGGAAGATTCTGAGCCAGAAGATACGCTTTTTCAAGAACTGACTGATTTGGCATTGACTCGCACGATTCGGAACATTAGAATCGCCTTTTCATGATAAATTTGGCACATTAGATAAGATATATGGAAATATCTGTATGCTATCACGGTGTATCTTTAGCAAAAATCTTACGTTCGCCATAAGGAAGTACAAGGTGGAAATTCTATTCGTTGATGAATCCGGTGATCCCGGTTTTTCCCCAGGAAGCTCACCATTATTCGTTTTAGGTGGTATATGCGTTCCTTCCCACAAGTGGAAGGAATTGTTTTGGCAAATCGGGAGAACCAAAAAAGAGATCACACAGCGCTATGGGATTAAGGTTCCCGAGATCAGAACATCCAAACTGTTTACCCACCGGGGAACTTTGTTCGGTACGCGGTTGCAAAAGAAAGACACGCTATGGATTTACGGCCAATTTATCAACCTACTCTGTGATTCTTCCGTCACACTTCTGGCCGGGCGTTATTCCAAGGAGACATTCCGGCAACAAAATTCCTCCATATCAGAAGCGAAACATCTTAAGAGAGCATTCTCGGAGCGTGTCTGGCGTCACTACTTTCACAGCCTGGAGGATTTTCTCGAAGAGAAAACGGAGCGGACAGGTGAAACCCAAAATGCCATTGTCTGCTATGACCACAATCCCGAACAGGAAAGATATGCGCGGAAAATCGCTCGAGAGTTTGTTGGGGAATACGACCCGAGCGCACGGTTTCCGGGTGTGGGTATTGTCGAAGACATCGTCCCGCGCGATTCGGAAAAATCATATTTCATCCAATTGGCGGATGTGCTGGCCTATTCCTTTTCTCAGATAGCGTTAGGAATGCCTACTATCCCAACAGAGGAAAAGGCGCGTCTGGTATCGAAGGCGAGGCTGGTGTCGGGCGATGGTGAATGGGTGGGTGTGGGATAAGGGAAGACGCAAATGGAAAGGGGCTCTTCCGAGCCCCTTTGAAATCAACTATTGGCGCGACCTACACCCGCCTCAACGACGGTTCGGCCACGCAGCGAAATTGTCGCTTTTTTCTCCGTGTCTGTCAACCGGAACTCTGGAACCGGATTAATCGGTGGTTGTCCTCGAGTATGAGGCGGATTGAAACCATATCTCATATTCTAAAGTGTGTCGCCCCCCACGCGGGGGGCGCGGATTTTTACCATCATGATTTCGCCCGGCAAGATCCTTGCTCCGTCAAATCATAAGGAACGCCACCCATGACACAAGGCGTCAAACTACTCGTCTGGGGCGATTACGCCTGCTGGACACGCCCCGAGATGAAGGCCGAAAGGGTCTCCTACGACGTGATGACGCCCTCGGGCGCCCGGGGCATTGTGGAGGCCATCTACTGGAAACCCCAGATCCGCTGGGTGATCGATACCATCCATGTACTCGCGCCCATCCGATTTACCAACATCCGACGCAACGAAGTAGCGAGCAAACTATCGGCGGCCAATGCCAAAAAGGCCATGAAGGCCGCCGCTCAAAACGCCACCGCCGAACCCATCGCCCTCTACGCCGACCATGATCGCCAGCAGCGGGCCTCCATGCTTCTGACCAATGTCCGTTACGGCATCAGCGCCCACTTCGATGTCCTGGATCTTACCGAGCGGGACGGCGCGGCCCTTGCCGATCCCGCCGCCAAGCACCTGCGCCAGTTCAATGACCGTCTTGCCAAGGGGCAATGCTTCCAGCGTCCTTATCTTGGCTGCCGGGAATTCGCCGCCGATTTCGCGCCGCTGGAACAGGATTTTCCCGAGTGTCATGAAGAACTCAAAGGCGAAAAAGACCTCGGCTTCATGCTTCACGATATCGACTTTACCGACAACATGACGCCGCAATTCTTCCGCGCCCGGATGCGGGACGGCGTCATCGATATCAAAGAGTGCCTCGCCGAGACCGGAGGGACACTCGCATGATCCTGCAAGCCCTCCATGACCTGTACGGGCGTCTGGCCGATGACGATGAATACCAAATCGCTCCGGCGGGCTACAGCACCCAAAACATCAGCTTTCAGGTGATCCTGAAACCGGACGGGCGATTACAGCAAATTGCCGATATTCGAGACCTGGACGACGGCAAAAAGCTCCGTCCGCGCCAGGTACTGGTCCCCGGACAGGCCAAACCCTCCGGTTCCGGACTGAACCCCTGTTTTCTTTGGGATAACGCCCTGTATATTCTTGGCTTTACACAGGACGAGGCCAAACGCAAACGCGCCCTCCCGGCCTTCGAGGCATTCCGGGACCGGCACCTGGGACTGGAAGCGGGGATCGATGACGAAGGTTTTTCAGCGGTGTGCCGTTT
>JABDQX010000224.1 GCA_013042035.1 Gammaproteobacteria bacterium | reverse complement strand
GGTGAGGAGCATCCTGATCGCTGGAAAAGGCATCAAGGGCAATCTATTTGGATGATTCGGTGGATACCGATGGAATCCGAGTCTTCGGTGGAATTGAAAAGGTGGGTGTTAATTTCGTTTGCATTATTGTAAATGATGAATCGCGTTGTGGTGGGGGTTCGATTCCGCGATCCGCGTAAACCGCTCATTTCATGGACCCTGTTTGTACTTCCGCCATGTCAAAAATGCATCAAGCGCGTTCAGAGACCGCTTTGCGCAACAGGGACATCGCCCAAGTATTTGCCAACGCAGGTGCTGGACTGGTGATCGCGCTCGTCTGGTTTCTGACCGATTTCACCGAACCCATCTGGTATTATGCCTTTCCTGATCTTGTTTGCGTGGCTGATATTTTGATTCTTATAGCGTGATGCGAAAGATTATCGAGGTCTTCAAATGCTGGAAGCGGTGGGCATAGAGCGAAAGGCAGGTAATCGCTGGCTGCTTGAGAACATCTCACTCTCGATCCATGCCGGTCAACGGTTGGCCTTGATTGGTCCTTCCGGTAGCGGCAAAACACTGCTGCTTCGTGCTCTCGCGATGCTCGATACCATCGATGCTGGCGAAATCCGCTGGCGTGGTAACATCGTGCCAGCAAATGATGTCCCAGGATTTCGCGCTCAGGTCATGCTGTTACCGCAGCGCCCCGCATTGCCGGAGACTACGGTCGAGGAAATCCTGCGTCAGCCATTCTCGCTGCGCGTTCATCGTGGCAAGCGGTTCCACCGACAGCGAATCATTGCTTTATTGGACTCACTTGGCCGCTCGGATGCGTTTCTGGCAAAACACCAGCACGATCTATCGGGCGGCGAAGCACAACTGACAACCTTATTAAGGGCAATACAACTCGACCCTGTCATCTTGCTCCTGGACGAACCTACCGCGACATTGGATAGTGAAGCGACCGGGATGGTCGAATCACTGGTGGCGGCCTGGTTGGAGCGGCAACCGAACGAACACCGCGCGACCGTCTGGGTTACCCATGACCATGAACAGATTGGACGTGTTTCCAGCGCTGTGTTTCGTGTTCGCGATGGCATGATTTCTCTCGAAAAGTTGGAAAAAACGTGAATGATCGAAAATGATCGAATACGTTGAACTCACCTACTGGCAGGTTGCTCTGGCAGCGCTATTGATCGTCATCAATGGTACGATTTCGGTCGTGCTGCATTTGCGGATGGAAAAGCCGCTACTCATCGCCAGTGCGCGAACCATCAGCCAACTGTTGCTTGTGGGTCTGGTATTGGAGTGGGTGTTTCGTTGGGAGCGTTGGTATGTCGTGATTGGTTTAGGGGTGGTCATGACGTTGATTGCCGGGGCCACTGCCGCCAGCGGCACCGAGCGGCGTTATCCCGGCATTTGGATAAATACCATCGTTTCGGTGTGGGCAAGCGCATGGATCGTGACATCGTTCGCTTTATTCGCGATCCTGCAAGACATCCAATGGTATCAGCCCCAGTACGCCATCCCGCTATTGGGAATGGTGCTTGGGAATGCACTCAACGGCATTTCCGTAGGACTTAACACATTTACCGAGTCACTCGTGACCCGCCGCGAGCAGATCGAGTCGCTGCTCGCCCTGGGCGCAAACCGTTGGGAAGCCGCCCATGGCGCCATTCGGCACGCTGTTCGTACGGGTATGTTGCCGACGATCAATTCGATGATGATTGTCGGCATTGTCAGTTTACCCGGCATGATGACCGGCCAGCTTATTTCCGGTATGCCACCCATACAGGCCGTCAAATATCAGATCGTGATCATGTTTCTCATTACCTCGGCTACCGCCCTTGGTACGGTCAGCGTTGTGCTACTGACTTTTTTCCGCCTTTTTACAAACCAGCACCAGTATCGGAGAGAGGTTTTTCTTTAGAGGGTGTCTTAACATTGGATTGTAGAGACGCGATTTATCGCGTTTTCGATTTCCTGTACCCGATTGAGATGAATCCTGGCGAAGCCGGAAATTTAACGGACAACAATAAATGCAACTGAAATCCCTTGAATACACCGAGTTCGAAGGCAAGCCAGAAGCGTGGATACTCGAAGGATTCACCCCTGGAAAGATCAATCTGCTGGTTGGGAAAAATGCATCCGGGAAGAGCAGAATTCTGAGTGTTATTCACGATATGGCCCGTGGCATTGTCGGGAAACGTACGTTTTTCGATGGAAATTTCATCTTCGTATTCGACGAGAATGGGCAAGAGATCAAATACGAACTAAAAGTTAAAAATAACGAGATCATTCTTGAATGTTTTACGGTTGGCAACAAAATCAAGCTCGAACGCGGTGCTGGTGGTGAGGGAGAGATCTATGCCATCAAGGAAGGTAAAACTGTCGAGTTTCAGACCCCAGTAAACCAACATGCTGTTCTCGCTCGACGCGACA
>JABDQX010000222.1 GCA_013042035.1 Gammaproteobacteria bacterium | reverse complement strand
CAGCACGACCGACGATTTGGCCAGTCTTTTCGCCACGCCCGACAATCACTACGTAGGCGGCTGGTACAAACTGGCCGATGATGAGATGCTGGTGATGGCGGGTCGCCCACCGGCGTGCCGCTATTGGTCGGTGCAGTTGTGCAGCCGCTGGCTCGAGTCGCGCGATTACCTGAACCGGCAGGTGATCCTGAATCACGATCAAGTACGGCTGGAGGCCGATGGATCGTTTCGGATCGTCGTCGCCGGCCGCAATCCCGGCACACCCAACTGGCTGGACACCGAAGGCAACCGTGAAGGCGGGGTAATCTTTCGCTGGCTGTTGCCCCAAAGTAATACCCAGGGTGATATGCCGCGTCCGACGTTCCAGGTACGGAAAAATGCCGCGCATGGCAATGACACTTGAGAAAAAGTCCGATGGGATATCGGACAAACACCAGAATGCGAATTAACAGACTAATACTGACTAACTACCGCCGATTCAAATCGCTGGATATCAACTTTCATCCCAAGTTGACGGTATTGGTCGCCCGTAACGGTTACGGTAAAACGGCTGTCCTGGAGGCCATCACCAGTGCCTTCGGTACCTTTACGGGTGCCTTCGATCTTGGAAAGGCAAGGCATATCGAACATTCGGATGTCAGAATGCCGCCCATCAAGGACTCAACGGGTGCGACGGATAGTGAGCCGATGTACCCGGTCAAAATCGAGGCATGGGGGGAATTCGAGGGAGACGTTCAACATTGGTTTCGAGAGCTGACCGGCCCCAAAAACAAGACCACCATCAAGCACGCCGCACCGATTACCAGCTATGGGAAGTCGCTACAGAACCGAATCCGCGATGAGAAGGATCTCCCACTGCCATTGATCGCGTATTACGGCACCAGCCGCCTGTGGCAAACTCACAGATTCATGACCCGCAAGAAAGTAATAAGAGCGAGTCGCTCCATAGGTTATGAAGACTGCTTTAGTTCCGCATCCAACTATAAACAGCTCCAGCAATGGTTTAGAAAAGCGAGTCTTGCCCTGTTGCAGGAGCAACAGCTTGATGGCGAAAAAAAGGAAGAAATAGGTAACCAGCTTTCTTCCATCCGAACAGCCGTCGATACTGTCTTGCAGGCGGAAGGCTGGCATAATTTACATTACAACCTCGCCCTGGAAGACATGGCGATGCGCCACCGGGAATATGGCGTGTTGCCGGTAGCGTTATTGAGTGATGGCGTTCGATCCATAGTTACCCTGACAGCCGACATTGCCTTCCGTTGTACCAAGCTCAATCCACAATTTGCGCAATACACCGCAACAAAAACCACCGGAATCGTGCTCATCGACGAAGTAGACATGCACCTGCATCCGAGTTGGCAACAACGGGTAGTGTCAGGTCTTTGCGATGCATTCCCCTGTCTCCAATTCATCGTCACCACCCACAGTCCCCAGGTGCTGTCCACCGTGAAGCGGGAAAACATTCGCCTGTTTGACATAAATGCCGACGGAATCGATGTCGCGGCAATCCCGTTGGCGACATCCTACGGTGAACCCAGCAGCACAGTATTACAGGCGGTCATGGATGTAGACCCCCAACCACCCGTGCCAGAGAAAGGAGATCTCGACAAATTGACCGAGTTGATGGAACAGGGACTCTACGATACCGAAGAAGCGAAAAAGCTTTTGGAGCAGCTAAAACAAAGCCTTGACTCCACCCACCCGCAGCTCCGGCGTATCGAACGTTCCATACGCCGTATAGCGATGCTGGGGCTATGAGGTTTATTCGCAAGGTGGGTGATGGTGGCTACCATTTAAGGAAAGTCAACGAGAATCCGCCGACGACGGAGGAGCAGGCAAGAAGCCGTTGGGAAAGTTTCCGCAAACATAAACCACGACTCAAAGATCTTTTGCTCAAGGAACAGTTTGGCTTGTGCGCGTATAGTGAGATCAGGCCCGACGAACACGACCTGGAAACACATATCGAACATATCCGTCCTAAAAGTCGATTTCCCACTCGAACATTCGATTACCACAATATGGTAGTCAACGCATTGAGCAATACTGATCTGCAAAACCTACCAAAGAAAGAATACTTTGCAGGCCATGCCAAGGGAAGAAATTATGATGAGACCCTGTTCATCTCTCCCCTTATGGAAGAGTGCCCACGCTTTTTCCGCTATCTGAGCGATGGTCGAATCGCGCCCAACATCACGCTCTCGGAAGAGGAGCAGCGCAAAGCCGAATACACTATCGATCTGCTGAATCTCAACAGCCAATTCCTCAGAAATCGCCGAAGTATCTGGCTCGACGAATTGGATCAGCTAATCGATGAATACTTGCATGATGAGCGCCTGTCGTTCCTCGCCGATTGTGAACTAGGCAAAACAAATGGTCGGTTGCGTTCCTTCCATACAGCCACCGGCCAACGATTCGGATCACTAGGTAAAAGCGTCATAAAGGAAAACTATCCGGATCTGCTATGAATCGTAGCCAAAAGAGAATCGAAAATATGACATTGACAAGCTCCCCACCCGCTTCATCGGAAAAACTACAAAAGGTGCTGGCCGATGCCGGTCTCGGGTCGCGTCGTTCACTTGAGCAGTGGATCGAGGCAGGGCGAGTCAGCGTCAATGGCGCACGGGCCAAATTGGGCGCAAGGGTCATTCCCAGCGATATCATCCGGGTAGATGGTCGCCAGATCGCGCGCCCGACATCCGGCCCAGGAAGATCCCATGGTACAAAGATTCGCGTACTTCGTTACCATAAACCGCTCGGAGAGGTCTGTTCCCGGTCGGATCCGGAAGGACGGCGTTCGGTATTCGATGGACTACCGAATATCGCCCAGGGCCGTTGGATCGCGGTTGGCCGACTGGACATCAATACCAGTGGTATTTTGCTGTTCACCAACGCGGGCGAACTGGCCCATCGCCTCATGCACCCGTCGGCCGGTATAGAGCGCGAGTACGCGGTGCGTGTCTTGCCGAGTCAATCGATAGCGGATCCGACGGCGGACCCGAAGCACACATCAGGTGATCAATATACCCGGCGCGATTTACGCTCCGAGGCGCCAGTGTCTCCGGCACTGCTCAAACGTTTACAGACCGGCATGGAACTCGAAGATGGCCCGGCGCGTTTCGAACGCATCATCGACGTGGGCGGCCAGGGGCAAAACCACTGGTATCACGTTGTCCTCAAGGAAGGGAAGAATCACGAGGTCCGCCGCCTTTGGGAGGCGGCCGGGTTCAGGGTGAGCCGTTTGATCCGCGTTCGTTACGGCCCGGTGGAGCTCGCCCGGGCGCTTCGTCCCGGACGTTGGGAGGCGCTGACCGAACGGGAAATCGCGGAGATTCTCGGGTGCGTCGGGCTTACCCCACCCGACAATCCTTCAGGCCCACGTAGAGGCCATCCATCGCGTACGGGAAAGCCCCATAGCGGCCGTGGCCCTCGGCCAAAAGTTGGCGCCACAACATTAAAGCGAACGACCACACCTCGTAGGAGACCGAGGGATTAGTCTTTCAGGTTTTCTGTCCACGAAAAAAGCTTGAGCGAAAATGGGGAAACTTCAGCTAACATTTATGCCATGGAGTGAAATGTCCCATGAGTTCTACTAATCTTGGCTGTTTAGCCACCCATGTCATTGCTGGCTCTAGTGAATTTATTTTCCCGCTTCAGGACAAACATGTTCACAGCAGCAGTATCGTTGAGTGTCCGAACGGGGATTTACTGGTTTGCTGGTTCTACGGTTCCGGAGAGCGCGAGGCCAGTGACGTGCGTATTCGCGGGGCTCGTCTTAAACCAGACGGTGCGATATGGAGCCCTGTTTTCGAGATGGCCGATACACCTAATCTACCCGATTGCAATCCGGTTTTGTTCATTGATCCATCAGAAAAACTGTGGCTCTTCTGGATTACTGTGCAGGCCCAACGCTGGGGAAACTCGATACTTAGAGTGCGCACCTCTACCAACTATCAACAGGACGGACCACCGGACTGGAACTGGCAGGACATCATTCTACTGCAACCGGGGGAGGAATTTGCCCAGGCGCTGCTCGATGGACTCAATGCACTGAACCCTACCAGCCCCTTGTGGTCTGATTACGCCCCCAAGTACATCAACCTGATCGCGGAAGCCGCCCATGATGCGGGCAAACGACAAACCGGGTGGATGACACGAACCCACCCACGAGTCCTTTCCTGTGGGCGCTTTCTTTTGCCGCTCTATTCCGATGGCTTTAACATCAGTCTGGTAGCACTCAGCGATGACCGGGGAACCACTTGGCAGGCGAGCAAACCGATCGTGGGGCTGGGTAATGTGCAACCGAGCCTAGTGCAAAGGAAAAACGGTGACATTGTGGCCTTTATGCGAGACAACGGTGGTTCACCCCAGCGCATACAGATCAGCGTATCGAGTGACAAAGGAGAGACTTGGTCCTTGGCCCAGGATATAGCCATCCCCAATCCGGGCACCAGTGTCGAGGTGATTGCCCTAAAAAGCGGAGCCTGGTTACTGGTTGGTAATGATACGACAGAAGGTCGCCATCAGTTAGCCGTTTATCTGTCCCTTGATGAGGGCTCAACCTGGCAGCTTAAAGAATATCTGGAGAAGGCGGCACCGGAAGAGGGAGAGTATTCGTATCCCTCTGTTCTGCAGGCAGATAACGGTTCCATTCACGTGACCTATTCGTATCACGCCAAGGATAAGGAGACCATAAAGCATGTGACGTTCAAAGAGTAAAGGGAGTTCATTTCAGCTAAGAGCGTGTCTAAAAATACCCGGTCGTGGCGAGGCGGTAGCCCGATTGGGGTCCCGCAAGGCGCGGAAGGTAAAAAATCGGGGAGTGTAGCGAGCTACATGACGCGATTTTTGACTCTTTCGCAACGCAGCGGGCCACAATTCGGGGGCCGCCGC
>JABDQX010000120.1 GCA_013042035.1 Gammaproteobacteria bacterium | reverse complement strand
CGCCGATACTGGGCCGTGGACAAAAGGCCTCACACGATCGCCGGCAGCTCAACGCTGACATCTACCGGGAGCGTCTTTCCGAGCTGGAGCAACAACATCGGGACGGGCTCATCAATGACCGGGATCTGGCCGATGCCCGCGCCGAACTTCAGCGGGCGGCCCTTTCAGACCTTACACAAGCCGATCCCGCGCAGGAAAAGATCACCGGACACGATACGCCGCCGACATCGGCGAAAGCATCCGTGTTCGGCAAAAAGACCCTTGCGTTACTCATCACGCTCGCCGTACCGGTGGTCAGCTTCGGATTGTATTTTCAATGGGGGAATCCGGATCTCGTCACCGGCGCGGCAACCCCCGTGCCCTTGGCTCAGCACTCGGGCGCCGAATCTCCCGGCGCATCCGCCGACATGCCGCCCATGGAAGACATGGTGGCGCGTCTTGCCGCGCGCCTTCGAGAGGCGCCCGACAATCCCGAGGGATGGTTCATGCTGGGGCGTTCCTACACCGTCATGGGACGCATCGAAGAAGCCGGCGCGGCGTTTGCCGAGGCCTACAAACGACAGCCGGACAGCCCGGAGATACTGGTGAGCTACGCCGAATCACTGGCGGAAATCAACGAGGGCGATATGGCGGGACAACCCGCCGATTTGATCCAATCCGCGCTGGACATCGATCCCGACTTCCCCTCGGCGCTTTGGCTGGCGGGTGTCGTGGCCTATCAGCAGAATCACTACACCAATGCCATCAAGTATTGGGAGCGATTACAAAAGGGCGGGAAGCTCAGCGAACAGGAACAGCAAATGCTGACCGAAGTCCTGTCGGAGGCGAGGCAGGCGGCGAAAACAAAAGGCGATGAGGTCCGAACGCAATAACGATATCGAATGGACCACAGCGTCGGATCTTTACTTTATGCTTTGCTCCGCCTTTGTCGAGGGCCACGTATCGCGGGGAGGGACGCCCTTGCTTGAGATCCTGGCGCCGATCAACATCAATCATCCTCAATGAAGAAAGACCCGATGAACAAAAAACCGAGCCGAAAGATCATCACCTTCGACTGGGCCATCAAGACCGTCCTGCGCGATAAGGCCAATTTCGATGTCCTGGAAGGATTCCTGACGGCCCTGCTTGCGCGGCCGATTACTATCCTCGATATGCTCGAAAGCGAGAGCAATCGGGCCGATGAAGCCGCGAAGTACAACCGGGTGGATCTGTTGGCCAAGACCGAAGACGGCGAGAGAATCCTCGTCGAGGTGCAATATCTCTCGGAAACGGCCTACCTCAAGCGTCTGGCCTACGGCACGGCCAAAACCATTGTCGAGCACCTGACGCTGGGCGAGCCGTACAACAATGTCAAAAAGGTCTATTCCGTTAGCCTACTCTATTTCGATATCAGCAGGGACGGGGATGACTACATCTACCACGGCAAGACCGAGTTCACGGGTTTTCATACCCATCAGCCCGTGACATTGAAAAAATCCCTGGTTGGCGAGCAGGTTTTTGTCAACGAGACGAATGTCTTTCCCGAGTACTATCTGATTCCCCTGAAATCTTTTCCGGATAGGGTTCGGGACGACCTGGATCAATGGGTCTATGCCTTCAAGAACAACGAGGTCCTGGACGAATTCACCGCCCCCGGTATCGGGGCGCTGAAGGAAAAACTCGATTACCTCAAGATGGGTGAAAAGGAAAAGCGAGAATATGACACCTTTATCGATTATGCCAGATCAGCATGGGGAATGATCGACAGCGCCAAACAGGAAGCCAAACAGGAAGGGAAAGAGGAAGGGATGGCGTTGGGTATCGAAAAAGGGCTCGAAAAAGGGCTCAAGCAAGGGCTTGAGCAAGGGCTTGAGCAAGGGCTTGAGCAAGGCGCGCACCGGAAAGCCATGGAGATCGCGCTGGTGCTCAAGCAGCAGGGATTGTCTCCCGAGCAGATCACCAAGGCAACGGGCATACCCCTGTCGGAACTTTCCCGGATCTGAGCGCGTGACTCTTGATATGTCCGAGCACCGTTTGGTACCGACAAAATATGTGGACGCTAAGTTTGGTGGGAAGGCAAAAAGAAAGGCCTGATCCCGTCTTCGCGGTATTCTGAGCGGTCACCATTCCCCAGGCTATGACACGATGACTTATTCCATCAACAAATTCCGGAATGGGTGGTGATTCTTCCAGCGATACGCATCGAAATCACGCCTATCGGTCGAGACAATCCGCCCGTGTCCCAAATGCTCCGCCAGGATTACCAGGGAGGCATCGGCAAAATCCATGGGCAACGATTCATATTGGCG
>JABDQX010000210.1 GCA_013042035.1 Gammaproteobacteria bacterium | reverse complement strand
ATCCAACAGACCATAGGCCGGGTGTGGGGGATTGGGACAACAGAGGCGTAAGCCAAGGAAATATGATATCTGTTGTTGGCATTGGCCGGGTAGGAGCGGGCCATGCTCGCGACTGGGTTATTGCCCTCGGTAAATCTAACTTTGGTTTACACTAGTGGCTCGTTCCAGCCTAAATTGTAGGTTTCGCGTAGGGTGGATAAGCGCTTCTGGCGCGCATCCACCTTTTTCTGGCGGTATTTGGTGGATGCGGCCTTACGGCCTTATCCACCCTTGTACGACCCTGAAAATCAGATGGAATAAGCCAGCAGGTAACAGCCCCATCCATAAAATCCAGCGAGGTGACCATGAAAAAGGATACCGTTTGTCGTTTGTGTTCCGCTTGTTGTCCGGTGACGGTGGAAGTGGTAGCGGAGAAACTTGTTTCCGCCAAAAGAAAATCTTTTCTGGAAGAGGAAAAGCGGCTCCCCTGTCCGAGACTCGACGCCGCGCCCGATATCGTTTATTCCCCCAAGCGGCTCACAACGCCCCTTATCAGAGACAGCGGGGGAGCGGGCGGCTTTAGGGAGGCCTCCTGGGATGAGGCCCTCGATCGGGTCGCTGAAAGCTTCAACCGGCATAAACAGGCATCGGGCGCCCGTTCCATTGCCTGGCTGCGTGGGATGGCCGCCGACTGGGGGGCTTCCTGGGATTATGCCAACCGGTTGATGAATGTATTCGGTTCACCCAATACTGTCGGCAACGGTTCCGTCTGTTTCGTCGCCAGAGACATGGCCCATTCTTTCGTTTACGGCGCCATGGCCTTCCCGGAACCCAAAAACAGCAAATGCATCATTATCTGGGGAAAAAACGATAGAAACACTACCCTGGGCGCGGCCGAGGGTATTTTGTATGCCCAAGAGCATGGCGCCAAACTCATCGTCATCGATCCCATCGAGACACCCACCGCCCAAAAGGCCGATATCTGGCTTCGGATAAAACCCGGTCATGATGGCCTGCTCGCCATGGCGATGATCCACGAAATCATTGCCAATGATCTCTACGATAAAGATTTTGTGGCAGAGTACACCACGGGTTTCGAGCAGTTGAAAAAGGCCGCCGAAAAGTTTCCCGCCGATGCCGTGGCCGAAGGGATCTGGCTCGACGCGGACCTGATTCGGCAGGTTGCGCGCATCTACGCTACCACCAAACCCGCATCGATAATCGATGGGAATGGCCTGGATATGCACACCAATGTGTTCGATACCACCCGGGCCGTCGCCATGTTAGGCGCACTGACCGGGAATCTCGATAAAACCGGCGGCAATGTTTTGCCCCAGCCGATCCCCGTGAGGAACATCCAGGAAAGAGATAAACTGCCGCCGGATACCCCGTCCGTCACCCGAAATTATCCTCTGTTCAATAATTTTAGCGATACCTGGGGCAGTCAGGTTCAGAATTCCGTTATCGACAGCATCCTCGACGGGGAACCGTATCCCGTGAAAATGGTCGTGGTCCAATCCGGCAACCCCCTGGTCACCATGGCAAATTCCGCAAGAGTCAGAGAGGCATTCGAAAAGCTCGAAAACCTCGTTGTCATTGATATGTTCATGACGGAAACGGCCCGGCTTGCCGACGTGATTCTGCCCGCCACCAGTTGCTTCGAAAAAACCCAGCTCAACCGCGCCTCTATCCGAAACAATCCTATTGTCCTGCAAAATGCGGTGATTCCCCCCATCGGGGATTCCTGGCCGGATTGGAAGATAATCTTCGAGCTTGGGAAAAAATTGGGGTTCGAAAAAGCGTTTCCCTGGGATAGCGCTGAACAGGCCATCGATTACCAACTGGAACCTACGGGCGTCGATGTCGGGCAACTACGCGCCAATCCCAATGGATTGCGCATCGAAAAACCCCTGTATGAAAAATACCGGGATCGACACTTCAAAACGCCATCGGGGAAGGTGGAATTCCATTCCGAGACCCTGGAAAGATCAGGATTTTCCGGCGCGCCCTTTGAAACCGGGGAGATAAACAATGTAATCAGCTTTGTCGCAGAGGCACGGGATTATCCGTTTCTGGGTATCAGCGGCAGTCGTGATATCCGCTTTACTCACTCACAATTTCGAGCCATCCCGTCCCTGCTCGAAAACGGCGTGGGTTGTGTCGTGGATATTCACCCGCACGATGCGCAAAAGCAGGCGATTGAAAGCAACGATCTTGTCAAGATAGAAACGCCCAAGGGCAGCGTCGAGATGCCGGCGAGGATTTCTACCATCGTGCGCCCGGGATCGGTGCAGGTCGCCTGGGGTTGGGGGGAGTACGACCAGCGATTCAGTCTCAATAAATTAACCGAAGATGACACAAGGAGCGCCATCACGGGAACTTCTACCAGTCGGAGCTTTATGTGCCGGGTGACTAAGAGCGTGTCTTAATCGTCTGAAACCATGGTGCACGTCCGGCCTGCAAGGGATTGGCGGTTGGGAGGAAAATGAGAAAGGAGTACTGACTGTCAAACCGGTTGCCATATCGCCACTTTAT
>JABDQX010000206.1 GCA_013042035.1 Gammaproteobacteria bacterium | reverse complement strand
TCCGCCTGACCGGTCGATTGGGCCCGATTATTCTGCTCGGCCGCTCGAATCGCCGCGTCCAGTGAGTTGAAGATGGCGGTGCGCGTTGGCCCCAGTCCGTCCAGGGCGCCGGCGCGGATCAGCGCTTCGAGGACTCGGCGGTTCATTTTTCGGGTATCGATCCGGCGGCATAGATCGAACAGATCCGTGAAGGGGCCGTGTTCGTCCCGCACCATCAACATGCTTTTTAACGCTGCTTCTCCGGCGCCTTTGATGGCCCCCAGACCATATCGGATGGTTTTTGCATCGTGAACCGTGAACTCGAACCGACATTGATTGATGTCGGGCGGTAATATCGCAAGCCCCATGCGTCGGCATTCGTCGATGGAGATGACCACCTTATCGGTTTTATCCATATCGCCCGATAAGACCGCCGCCATGAAGGCCGCGGGATGATGGGCCTTCAGCCAGGCAGTTTGATAGGCGATGAGCGCATAGGCCGCCGAATGGGATTTGTTAAAACCGTAGCCCGCGAATTTTTCCATGAGATCGAAAATATGGCTGGCCTGATCCTCATCGACACCCCGCGCCTTGGCGCCGGACACGAAGACGCTACGCTGTTTTGCCATTTCCGACGCTTTCTTCTTACCCATGGCACGACGCAGCAAATCAGCGCCACCCAGGGTATAGCCGGCCAGCACGCGGGCAATCTGCATGACCTGCTCCTGATACAGAATCACGCCGTAGGTCGGTTTGAGGGCCGGCTCCAGTTCCGAGTGCAGGTAGCTGGCCTTGGCCCTGCCATGCTTGCGCTCGATGAAATCATCCACCATCCCCGATTGCAGTGGCCCCGGACGAAACAATGCCACCAGAGCGATGATGTCCTCGAAGTCATCCGGCTGAAGGCGCCGGATCAGATCCCGCATCCCCCGGGATTCCAACTGAAATACCGCGTTCGTCGCCCCCTGCTTGATGAGCTCGAAGGTTTTTTTATCGTCCAGTGGGATGGTGGTGATATCCAATAGCGGCTGATTCCCTGCGTCTGTTTCCTCCTCTGAATCCCCTGCCGAGCCCCGGCCATTGCGTGAAGCAGTCTGTAAAGCAAAACGATTGATGTTTTGTATTGTCCAATTGATAATCGTCAGGGTGCGCAGGCCAAGAAAATCGAACTTCACCAGCCCCACGGACTCCACGTCGTCCTTGTCCAATTGCGTTACCACGCCCGCCGCGCCTTTTTCGCAGTAAAGCGGCATGAATTCTGTCAGGGGTCTTGGGGCAATCACTACGCCGCCGGCATGTCGTCCGGCGTTTCGGGCAAGTCCCTCGAGTCTTTTCGCCAGATCGATCAGTGCGCGGACATCCTCCTCGTTCTCATAGCGCTGACGCAGCATCTCTTCCTGTTCCAGAGCTTTTTCCAGGGTAATCCCCAGATCGAACGGGATAAGTTTGGCGATCTGATCCACAAACCCGTAGGGATGGCCCAGGATCCGGCCCACATCGCGCACCACGGCCTTGGCGGCCATGGTGCCGAAGGTGATAATCTGGGCCACAAGCTCACTGCCGCCGTAGCGCTTGGTGACATACTCGATGACCCGATCACGGCCTTCCATGCAAAAGTCCACGTCGAAATCCGGTAGAGAGACCCGCTCCGGATTCAAAAAACGCTCGAATAACAGGTCATACCGGATGGGATCGAGATCCGTGATCTCGAGGGCGAAGGCGGCCAGGGAGCCCGCTCCCGAGCCCCGTCCTGGTCCAACCGGGACGCCGTTTTCCCGCGCCCAGCGGATAAAATCCGAAACGATTAGAAAGTAGCCCGAATAACCCATCCGAATAATCACATCCAGCTCGGTCTTCAGACGCTCGTCGTAGGGAATACGCTGAGTCGGGAAATCCGGGGATTCGACATTGAACAGCTTCGCAAGGCGCCCTTCCAGGCCCTGACGCGATTGCTCCTTGAACCAGATATCCAGGGATGTCCCCTCGCTCACCGGAAAATCCGGCAGATGATTGTCCCCGAACCGGAAGGCCACATTGCAGCGACGGGCGATCTCGACGGTGTTTTCGATGGCTTCGGGGATATCGGCAAAGCATTCCGCCATCTCCCGAGGGGTGCGCAGGTACTGCTCGCCGCTGAAGCGGCGGGCTCTGCGCGGGTCGGCCAGCATATTGCCCTCGAAGATGCACACCCTGGCCTCGTGGACATCGAAATCATCCGGCAGAACAAAACAGACTTCGTTGGTGGCAACCACCGGCAGATTATTTTCCACGGCCAGCGCCAGCGCGCCTTCCTCATACATCGCCTCTCCTTCCTTGCCCGTGCGCGAAAGTTCCAGATAAAAGCAATCCGGAAACAGGGCGTGGAGGCGCTGGCACCAGTCTCTGGCTTCCTGGGGACGTCCCTCGATCAGCGCCCTGCCGATACTGCCTTCTCGCCCGCCGGAGAGCGCAATCAGGCCAGCGCTGGCGTTTTTCAGCCAATCCGTGTGTATGACGGGGATATCGCCAAGTTGACCCGATGTATAGCTTTTCGATACCAACCGGGAGAGATTCTGATATCCCTGGGTGTTTTGACACAAAAGCACCAGTCGCGAGGCGTGCCGTTGATCATCGCGATCGGAGATCCGGACATCGGCGCCGATAATAGGTTTTATCCCCGCGGCAACCGCGGCCCGGTAGAACTTGACCACCGCGAACAGATTGCCCTGATCGGTTACCGCAACCGCCGGCATACCGGCATTGCGAACGTTTTCTATCAGCGCGGGGATGCGAATAATCCCATCGACCAGGGAGTATTCGGTGTGAAGATGAAGGTGGACGAAGGAGGGGGAGGACATTTTTACAGGTGATCGGGTTTCCCGGAAAAGTTTTTACGACAGTGGAACCATTTAATGGCACCATTCTATTTTGGGAAGTATTTCACGTTATCGATTGCTTTGAAATCCACGAGACCTCTTCAGTATCATTCCATTCTGGATAAGGCTCTTCCGTGTTCGTCATTCCATAGGTACTTACATGCCACTGTTCACCCTGCGCAACGTGCAATTGAGTTTTGGGGGTCCCGCGCTTCTGGAGCAAATATCACTGTCCATCGACAAAGGTGAAAGGATCTGCCTGCTCGGGCGCAACGGCACGGGAAAATCCACGTTAATGAAGCTGATTGCCGGCGAGATCCAACCCGATGATGGGCAGATCAACGCGCGCCAAGGCGCCATCATCACCCGCCTGACCCAGGAGGTGCCCGATGATATCACCGGTTCGGTTTTCGATGTCGTCTCCTCGGGGCTGGGGGAACTCGGTGAGCTGATTCGCCAATATCATCACCTGGCGACCCGCCTGGAGACCGGGGACGGCGGCGCCGAGGGCACGCTGGCACGGCTATCGGCGGTTCAGCACCGTTTGGAGGCCGATAATGGCTGGCGAACGGAGCAGCGTGTGGAGGCCGTTGTTTCACGGCTTTCCCTTGATGCGGAGCTGGCGTTCGATACCCTCTCCGGCGGTCTCAAGCGACGGGTTCTGTTGGCCCGGGCGCTGGTGCTCGAACCCGATCTGCTCTTGTTGGATGAACCCACCAACCACCTGGATATCGCGTCTATCGACTGGCTGGAAGAATTCCTGTTGGGCTTCAACGGCGCATTATTATTCGTCACCCACGACCGTGCCTTTTTGCAGCGGCTCGCCACCCGCATCATCGAGCTCGATCGGGGTAACCTGACGGATTGGCCCGGTGACTACCGGAATTTCCTGCGGCGCAAGGACGAAATGCAAAATGCCGAAGACAAGGCCAATGCCCGGTTCGACAAAAAACTCGCCCAGGAAGAAGTCTGGATACGGCAGGGGATCAAGGCCAGAAGAACCCGCAACGAAGGCCGGGTGCGGTCATTGCAGGCGATGCGCGAGGACCGCGCCGGACGCAGAACCGGTCCGGGCAAGGTTCGGATGGCGCTCTCGATGGCCGAACAATCCGGCAAGCTGGTGGTGGAAGCCGAGGAGGTGAGTTATGCCTGGGATAGCGTCCCGGTGATCAAGGGTTTCTCAACCACCATCTTGCGCGGCGACAAGGTTGGGCTCATCGGCCCCAATGGTGTCGGCAAAACTACCCTACTCAACCTGCTATTTCCTCCCGCCACGGGTATATCGCTCAACAACCCGCAAAAAACCGTTGGTGTTACGGATGAAGATAATCGACGGGCATTACCGCGCGCGGCACTGATGCCGAGCGCCGGGAAAATACGGTTCGGTACCAAGCTCGAAGTCGCCTATTTCGACCAGATGCGCGCCGCATTGGATGAAGACAAATCCGTTCAGGACAATGTCGCCGGTGGTAGCGATACGGTGGTTATCAACGGCCAGAGAAAACATATCGTTGGTTATCTTCAGGACTTCCTCTTTCCGCCGGACCGGATTCGCCAGCCGGTAAAAGCCCTGTCGGGCGGTGAGAGAAACCGATTGCTGCTGGCCAAACTATTCACCCGTTCCGCCAATGTTCTGGTCATGGATGAGCCCACCAACGATCTCGATATGGAAACCCTCGAACTGCTGGAAGAATTATTGCTGGACTACAAAGGCACACTGCTGCTGGTCAGCCATGATCGGGCATTTTTAAATAGCGTCGTCACCAGCACACTGGTCTTCGAGGGAGATGGACGGGTTGCCGAGTACGTGGGGGGATACGATGACTGGCTCCGTCAACGGGTAGTCGCCGAGCCGGTCGCAAAAAAGATGACCCGCTCTGCCCCCCCATCGCCAGCAAAACCCGGGAAATCGGGCGATAAAGAACCGGCCGATAACAAACCAAACAAAAAACTAAGCTACAAAGACCAACGGGAACTCGATCTGCTGCCGGCCAGGATCCAGGAAATAGAAACGGAACTCGAAAAAATACAGACCGAGATGTCAACGCCCGATTTTTACCGGCAGACGGATGAAAAAATAGCCACCATGACCACAAGGCTGGCAGCCATCGAGGCCGAGCTGGCAAAGAGTTATCAACGCTGGGAGGCGTTGGAGGGATAATTGTTGGAGTGCGGGCAGGATGCGGACGGGCGCCCTGCGGACTGCATGGATGTCAGGATACGAACAATTTATAAAGGGCCGTCAGGACCACGATGTTGGCGATGAACATGCCACCCATTTGCAGGCTCAAACGATAGACGATGCGGTTTTCCAGCTCTCGCAGATCGGCCTTGGTCGCCAAATTGGATTCTTGCTGTACGTCCTTGATGGCCGC
>JABDQX010000199.1 GCA_013042035.1 Gammaproteobacteria bacterium | reverse complement strand
GGAGGCCGGAGTCTGTAGCCGTGCCGATGAATGGATCGAATGGCGGCCTTGTGGCAGCCGAAGATCCCCCATGTGCAGCTTTTTTTCAGAAAATTGCTGGTTTTTCAATGACGCCATTATGGCCTGTAACCAACCGAAAATAATAGATCCGAAAAAAGTTGCACACGATAAAAATTACTGCGGACAAACCGGTCTGTGTGGTAGAATTCGTGATCTGCAAAATTTCCACCCTGAATAACAATGACCACCCCTGGTTACGAACATCTCCGTGACAGAATCCGTTAAACCATTCGCGAAAGAAGTCCTCCCCATCAACATTGAGGAGGAGATGAAACGCTCGTACCTGGATTACGCCATGAGCGTCATCGTGGGGCGCGCATTGCCCGACGTGCGGGACGGCCTGAAACCGGTGCATCGCCGGGTGCTCTACGCCATGCGCGAGCTCGGTAACGACTGGAATAAATCCTATAAGAAATCCGCGCGCGTCGTCGGTGATGTGATCGGTAAATATCATCCCCACGGTGACGTCGCGGTGTACGATACCATCGTGCGCATGGCCCAGCCCTTCTCCATGCGCGCCATACTCGTGGACGGGCAAGGCAACTTCGGTTCGGTGGACGGAGACTCACCGGCGGCCATGCGTTACACCGAAGTACGCATGACACGGATTGCCCACGAGATGCTCAGCGATCTCGATAAGGAAACCGTCGACTTCGTCGCCAACTACGATGAGTCGGATCATGAACCTTCCGTATTGCCGGCCCGTGTTCCGAATCTCCTGGCGAACGGTTCATCCGGCATCGCGGTGGGCATGGCGACCAACATACCGCCTCATAATCTGGCGGAGGTCATCGACGCCTGCATCGCCTATATCGAAAATCCCGATATCGATATCGCCGGTCTCATGGCTTATGTACCCGGCCCGGATTTTCCCACCTCGGGCATCATCAACGGCGCCCAGGGCATCATTGATGCCTATCAAACCGGACGGGGAAAGATCTACGTCAGGGCCAGAACCCACGTCGAGGAAAGCGACTCCAGCGAGACAAAACGGCGCATCATCGTCACCGAGCTACCCTATCAGGTCAACAAGGCCAAACTTCAGGAAAAGATCGCGGCCCTGGTGAAGGAGCGCCGTATCGAGGGCATCACCGCAATGCGGGATGAATCCGATAAGGACGGTATGCGGGTGGTTATCGAGCTGTCGCGCGGCCAGTTGCCGGAAGTCGTCGTCAATAACCTGTATCGGCATACGCAAATGCAGACCGTGTTCGGGATCAACATGGTTGCATTGGTGGATAACCAGCCAAGGCTTCTCAATCTCAGGCAGATCATCGAGGCATTCATCCGTCACCGGCGCGAAGTGGTCACAAGGCGCACACTTTATGATCTCAAAAAGGCGCGGGAACGTATCCACATACTGGAAGGCCTTGCCATCGCTCTTGCGAATATCGACGCCATCATTGCCTTGATCCGAAACGCAAAGACACCCGCCGAAGCAAAAAAGGGCTTGTTGGAACAGGTATGGCTGCCCGGTGTGGTCTCCGATCTGCTCGAACGAACGGATCTGACATTGTCACGACCGGCGGATTTGGCCCCGGAACTTGGCCTCACCAAAACGGGATACCGTCTTTCTCCTATCCAGGCTCAGGCAATTCTCGATCTGCGCCTGCATCGCCTGACCGGGCTCGAACAGGACAAGGTTGTTGGGGAATACGAAGAGATTCTCATCAAGATCGAGGACCTGCTGGATATCCTCGGCAACCCCGATCGGCTCATGGGGGTTATTCGGGATGAATTGCTGGCGCTGCGCGGACAGTTCGCGGACAAGCGCCGAACCGAGATCATCGACGATCATCGGGGACTCGATCCGGAGGACTTGATTCGCGCGGAAGATGTGATCGTCACCCTTTCCCATACGGGTTACGTAAAATACCAGTTCCCGGATACCTATCGGGCACAAAAGCGAGGGGGAAAAGGCAAGGCCGCCACGACCATGAAAGAAGAGGATTTCGTGGATCAGTTGTTCGTGGCGAATACCCACGACACAATCCTGTGCTTCTCCAATCGTGGACGGGTCTACTGGAAAAAGGTGTTTGAATTACCCTTGGCAAGCAGAACGGCCCGGGGTACGCCCATCGTTAATCTGCTCCCATTGGAAGAGGGAGAACGCATCAATGCTCTATTGCCGATACACGACTTTACGCAACCGGGCTTCGTGGTGATGGTTACTTCCCGTGGAACCATAAAAAAATGCACCCTGCGGGACTTTTCCAGGCCCCGTTCCAGTGGCATCATCGCCATTGATCTCCGGGAAGACGATAACCTTGTGGCCGCCGCCGTCACCGATGGCGAACAAGACCTCATGCTGGCCTCCAGCGAAGGCAAGATTACCCGATTCAGGGAAAAGGCCGTGCGGGCGACGGGCCGCGGCTCCATGGGTGTGCGAGGCATGCGGCTCCCGACCGGCGAGCGGATTATCTCCTTACTCATCGTCAACCCGAAATCACTACCGCTCCGTGCAACAACCGCGCGGATCGACGACCAACAAGCTATCGATCCCACGGAGGAAGATAATCAAGGTGCTTTGCCGTGCGCGACGGCACTCGTATTGACGGCCACGGAAAACGGCTACGGAAAGTGCACGCCCGTGGAGGAATACACCGTCAAGGGGCGCGGCGGGCAAGGGGTCATCGCTATTCAGACATCGACCCGTAATGGGGTCATGGTCGGGGCCTTGCTGGTGGATGAAAACGACGAGGTCATGTTGATCACCAATGGCGGCAAACTTATCCGTACGCGAACCAATGAAATTTCCGTGGTGGGACGCAACGCCCAGGGCGTGAGGCTGATAAGGCTTGCCAAGAATGAGAAACTGGTAGGATTGGACCGGATTGTGGAGGGTGAGAATGCCGAGGAAGGAGATAGCGAGAAAACCGATGAAGCACAGACAGGAAACGAAGAAGGAAACAACGAAGAATTTCCCATCGAAATTGCCTGACTTCCTTGCCAAACCGACATTACCAATTCACTCCACAACTTCGCTTCCGATCAACGAATAACTATAAGAGCGTGTCTGAAAATTCCCGGTCGTCGCGAGGCGGTAACCCGATTGGGGTCCCGCAAGGCGCGGAAGGTAAAAAATCGGGGAGTGTAGCGAGCTACATGACGCGATTTTTGACTCTTTCGCAACGCAGCGGGCCACAATTCGGGGGCCGCCGCAGTAGACTGGGG
>JABDQX010000193.1 GCA_013042035.1 Gammaproteobacteria bacterium | reverse complement strand
CTTCCAGCCGTTCGAGATTCGGTACCGGCACGGGCATGAGCGATGCCCTTTCATCGACTTTTTTATCGACTGCGACAGACGCCGGTGGTTGGATCTTGGCCTGTTTTTGAGCCATGGCGATGTTCGTGGCGCCAAGTCCGCCAAGGAGTAATAAACCGATAAACCAAGGATGTGTATTCATGAACGTATACTTTATAACGCCTGTATTTTAGAGCGTGTTTGGACGTCACTGCGGTGCAGGGACAAAGGCCAGGATAGAACCGGGATGTTCATCGGTCACGAGCAGGAATCCCCGCTTGTCCAATTTTACCACGCCCTCCCAATTGCGGGAGATACCATCGTCTCGGAGTGTCAGTTGAATGGGCGCCGTATCCGTTAAAAGCACACCCTGATCCGTATACTGGAATTCGACAAGCCGCTCGACGAAAGGATTCCTGGCATGTGTGGCGCCGGTCCCGTATTTGGCGACAATGGAATCGGGGGCCGGGTCGAGTTTGTCCCTGTCCTCATGGAAGAAGTAATTGATGGCCCGGAAATAGCCATTGTTGTCGGGGGCCGTCGCATCTGTAATACGATACTCGATATTTGGAAAAGGTATGGTCCCCAGGCTGTCGAGCTGCCGGTCGAAGCGATGGATGACAGGAGATTCATTGACATTCACACCATTGACTTCATGAATGGTCATGACCATGCCGTTGAAGTAAAGGACTGATTCCTCGCCATAGTTGTAAACACCCGCTTGTGTCGGAATGCTGACGACCCTGGGGTTGTCCATGGTCAGCCTGCTGAGATCCGGCGCAATATCTCCGGAAACCAGATAACCGACTATCTTCGATCTTCGATTGGTTTCTATGGTGATATAAACATCTTCACCGTTGAAAGCAATAGCTTCGAGTCCTTGATAATTTGGCAGGGCGTTCAAATCTCTTGTATCGAAGTCTATGGATCGCAAGGCAGGCGGTTCTTTTTTTCTCCCATCGAGGAAGGCGGTGATGTCGGCTTTGTTGATAGCGTAGATGTGATCCCCGACGGTGGATGGATATTGGGGCAACAGGATCAACCACTGTCCATACCAGGCCATGCCGGAGATTTCCGCCTCGGGTTTACTGATTGGAGCACCGAGTGGAATCTCGATAACGGGTTGCTCCGACACAACACGAGTATCCGCATCAGCGGTTGTTATACCCAATAGCGCCAGCAGTAAAACCGAAAGGTAACCCACGAACAAAGTGAAGTTCATCATCGAAGAAAGTTGCCGCGCGTGGCGTTACGGATCCCAGCTCCCGATATCGGTATCCGGACCCTCGCCCCCCGCTTGATTATCAGCGCCCAGGGTGTACACATCGAATGCGCCATGCTCGCCGGGCTGGAGATAGAAATACTCATTACCCCACGGATCCTTGGGTATTCTGGGAAGATACCCGCCCGATTTATCGCCATTACCCGTGCCGACAAGTGCCTCCAGCCCCTCATCGGTGGTTGGATAATGGAAATTATCCAACCGATACAGTGACAATGCACTTTCCATGGCGCGGATATCCTGTTTTACCTTGGTCACACGAGCCGCATCCGGCCGATCCATCACCCTGGGAACGACGATAGCGGCCAGGATTGCCAGGATAACCACCACGACCATGACCTCAATCAACGTAAAACCGGCATTGCCTTTTGTTCTTTTACTCATTCAATACACTCCCAACAGTATTCCATTGGCAAAGGCGCACAACGAAATCCTTCGTATTCAAATTACCACACTCCACCCTTCACGCTTCACTTTTCTCTTCCAATTCCACACGTTCGATCCGCTCGAAGCGTTCCGTGATTTTCCTCGCCGAGATATGGACCTCATCCACATCCTTGCCGGCCTGTCGGATATGCCGCGCCAAATTCTCCATCCGCGTTTGGAAACGCCCGAAGTCCTGCGCTAGTCCCTTGAGATGATGCTGGATGGCGACTATCTGCTCACGCGTTGCGGCATCCTTTAGCACCGCGCGCGCGGTATTGAGCACCGCCATCATGGTGGTGGGGGAAACCATCCACACGCGCAGCTTCCAGGCTTGCTCCACGATATCCGGATGGTGGGCCTGGATCTCGGCAAAGATCGCCTCCGCCGGGATGAACATCACCGCGCCTTCCGAAGTCTCGCCCGGAATAATGTACTTCTCGGCGATATCCTGAATGTGTTTGCGAACATCGAGTTTGAACTGACGCTCGGCGGCGCGCCGGTCACTTTCACCAAGCGCAATATCCGTCATCCGTTGATAGGATTCCAGTGGAAATTTTGCATCGATTACGACGGTGCCCGTGGGGGCCGGCAAAAACAATACACAGTCGGCAATCTTTCTGTTTGAAAGCGTGTACTGTAGCGCGAAGTTCGATTCCGGCAGCATGTTGCGTATCAGGGCGGCAAGTTGTACCTCCCCAAACGCACCACGGGAACGCTTATCGGCCAGCACCTCCTGGAGACTGACCACATTGCTGGAGAGCTCCGTGATCTTTTTCTGGGCCTCATCGATCAACGCAAGCCGTTTGAGCACATCGGCAAACGTGGCCGTGGTTTTTTCGAAACCCTCGCCAAGGCGCCGCTCCACCTGCGTCGTGATCTCCTTGAGCCGCTGATTCGTGGTTTCCGTAAGCCCTTCGAAACGCTTGCCCACGTCCTCGGTACTACGCGACAGCGCATCCGTCACCTGCTGCTGAATCACCTGCATACCGCTTTGCAATGACTCTTGCAGGGTTTTGAGTGCCTCGGTCTGACGCTGCTCGAAGCGGATCCGGTGCGCGGAGAAACTCCCCTGGATGTGCTCGCGCAGCTCGAATGCCGCTTCCGCCTGCCGTGCCTCGACTCGACCCAATTGCTGGGCCAATCGCTCCCGTGTATCGGCCTGATTTTTGTGGAGGGTGTTGTCAAGAGAATGAAACAAGGCTTCGTTGGCGCGCGCGCGGCGTTCGGCCCGTTCCGCCTCGCTATCGATACGGGTCCGTAGCTGGGATAAAAGCCCGAATAGCTCTTCATTGCCCGTGTCCCGATGACGTCGATTATTGCGCCGCCAAAACACCAGCGCGACCAGCAACAGTGCCACGCCGATCAGCAAGGCAAGGCCTAGGAGTGTGGTGCCGTGCACGCTAACGT
>JABDQX010000192.1 GCA_013042035.1 Gammaproteobacteria bacterium | reverse complement strand
CAAAAAAAGACATCGACCAGGGGCCATCCATGCCAACACCCTCTAAAGACATCATCCGCATCGCCACTCGCCAAAGCCCGCTTGCCTTGTGGCAGGCCGAGCACGTGGCCAGCCGCCTTCTGGCGTTTCACGACGATATCGACGTCGAGCTGGTCCCCATCACCACCCGAGGCGACAAGATACTCGATGCGCCGCTTGCGAAGATCGGTGGCAAGGGCCTGTTCGTCAAGGAGCTCGAAGTCGCTCTGCGCAATGGAACGGCGGACATCGCCGCCCACTCCATGAAGGATGTGCCGGCGGAGTTACCCGATGATCTGATACTGCCTGTGATCCTGGCGCGCGAAGATCCCCGCGACGCCTTTGTCTCGCCCGGTTATACGCATCTGGATAAACTGCCGCCCGAGGCGCGCGTCGGAACCTGTAGCCTGCGCCGGCAATGCCAGATTCGCATCCGCCGCCCGGATCTGAAGCTGCTGGATCTGCGGGGGAATGTGGGCACCCGTCTCTCGAAGCTCGATGGTGGGGCGTTCGATGCCATTGTCCTTGCCAGCGCGGGACTTCAACGCCTTGAGCTCGAAGAGCGGATTCGTGAATTCCTTGCGCCGGAAATCATGCTCCCGGCCATCGGTCAGGGCGCCATTGGCATCGAATGCCGGCGCGGAGACAGCCGTATCCTGGCAAGGATTGCCCCCCTTGATGACCAGCCCACGGCGCGTTGCGTACAGGCGGAGCGGGCCATGAATGCCCTGTTGGGTGGTGGTTGTCAGGTACCGATTGCCGGATATGCGACGATCCGGGAAGGCGCGTTACAACTACGGGGATTGGTGGGCAAGGTCGATGGCAGTCGCGTGTTGCGAGCCGATGGCACACTGCCCCTGGATACTCCGGAGGATCTGCCGACCGAAGACGCCGTGACGGCATTGGGGCGCGCCATCGCTGAGTCGCTGATCGCCCAGGGGGCCAGTGAGATCCTGGCGGAAGTTCACTGTGCGGCAGAGCCATGACCACGTGCATAAAGAAGACGGAACAGACAATCCGGGGAAACTGACAGGGGTCGGCGTTTGGGTCACCCGTCCGCTTCATCAGGCAGGATCCCTGGCAAAGCGTATCGAAGCCGAAGGCGGGCAGGCCATTTGCCTGCCGGTGATTGCCATCGCGGATGTCGATGATCCGGAAACCGTGATGGCCCTGGTGAAGCGGCTCGACAGCTTCGATCTGGCGATCTTCGTGAGTGCGAACGCCGTGGAGCGAGGGCTTGGCTATGTGTACGCTCATCGCGAAAACGGTCACGTCCAGCGTCCCGTCATCCCCAATAATGCCCCCGATGATGCCGTTGCTTTCGCCGTACGCGGCACCTGGCCCGCTTCACTTCCGGTGGCGGCCATCGGCAAGGCCACGGCAAAGGCCCTGGCGGCGGCGGGAATCCCCTGCGCCATTCAAGCCGCTCCCCCCTATAACAGCGAATCCCTGTTGGCCAATGCCGCCTTGCAAAGCGATGCCATTGCCGGCCGGCGCGTCATCATCTTTCGGGGCGTCGGCGGACGAACGCTTTTGGGGGACACACTCCGCGCCCGTGGCGCGCGGGTGACCTACGCCGAGGTCTACCGGCGAACCCTCCCCCAGTGGCCGCGAACCACACCTATCCCCTGGGATCGCATCGAGATCATCGTGGTGACAAGCGGAGAGGGTCTCGAAAATCTATTTGCCATGGTCAATGCCAGGACTGGCGATACGGTCGATGATTCGGTACGCGAACGGCTCAGGGAAACGCCACTTATCGTGATCAGCGAACGGATGGCGGAAATCGCCCATCGCCTGGGATACCGGCATCCGCCGATCATCGCCCGAAGTGCGAGCGACGAGGCAATCCTTGATGCGTTGCTTTTTTGAGGAGAAATGATTCCATGATGCGCCGGATCTCCACCCCCGACTCCGTCGAGAAAAACGAACCCACGGTGCTGGCCATCGTCGAAACCGTCCTGGCGGTGGCCGCCTACTGGGGCATTGCCTGGTGGTTCGATACCCATTGGCACTTACTGTTCAGCATCTGCGTCGCGCCGTTGCTGTTGTTACGCTCCCCGGAATCCACCGAGGAGGGCGTGCGGTGGTTTTTGGGCAATGGGGAAAATAAAACAAGGTTTAGCCTACTCTTATTCACTGTAGTCATTACCGTAGTTATCGCTGCGGCGTCTACTTATAAAATGGCCCACGTTCTATTGACGGATCGAAATGGCTGGATGCTGTTTTTCTGGGCCGTGGGAGTGGGTATTCTCAGTCGGATAATTGCCCTAACGGTAGGAGCCACGGTAGCAACAACGGTAGGGTGGGGGGGATCGGAAGAATCGAACGGAAGAATGATAAAAGCGGGGAAAGTAGCAGGATCTGTGCTGACAGTAGTAACGGGAATAGTAGCGGGAGTAGTAGCAGGATGGAAAGCAGGAGTAGGAGCGTGGTTGGGAGCAGAAGTAGCAGTGATTACTGTGATAATAACAGGCCCATATTCTCCCGCAGTTAGTGCTTGGCTGCGCTCTTTGGGGGTGCGTTTTCTAGCCACCCTGCGCCACCCTATACGAGGCGTCAAAGCTCTGCCGAACAATTGGTTGTGCTTTATTTGGGCCATTGATTCCTGCAGTGCTCCGGAACTGGTGCCCGGTTTGTCAAAATATGACAATGAGTGGTCTCTATTGAGGTTTGCGAAGAAGATCCAATCTGGAAATTGGTTCGACCGCTTATTTCTATTTCCGTTCGCCCTCATTTTGTTCCTCCCCGGCCTGCTGTACCGCTGGAGCCTCAAATCCACCTGCTGGCTGTATTTGCCCCTGATCTATCTCGGCGGTGGGTTGCGCCGGCGGGCCGCCACCACCGAACAGGCGGCGGAAGACAAGGCGCTATTGGTGGATGATCTGTGCCGGGGAAGTTGGGAGAGGTTTCGCCGCGCGCTGGCGAAACTGGTGGCGGTGAGCGCCGTGGTGACCACCGCTATCGTCGTCCTTCAACACCCTGACCTGCTGGGGGAGATCGCCATCATTCGCGACTCCTTGCCTCATGCTCCGGCCCTGGTCTATCTGTGGGCCTTCGATCTGAGCGAACTGAATCTTCCTCTCTGGCAATGGTTCAATCTCTTGAGCGCTGCCATTACCTTCGCGCTCTTCTTCTACAGCGACAAGGTTTATAGGGCCTGGGAACTCGCTCAGAAACAACACGCTGGGTGGCTGGGGTCGAACGAAGTGAGCCCCCAGTACACCGGTCCAAAGCCCGCCCACATCCGCAATCTTCTGCTCATGACCCGCGCCCGGAATCTCTGCACCGTTTTCTATCTCTTTCTGGCCTTCGGCTATTGCGTCTTGGCCCTCGGGGGAATCGACAAAGAACTTCTCACCGGCGCCCTGGCGCCGCTGGAGTTTGTGTATGGTCCCTATCTGTAGGAATCGAGGCTCTCCCGAATCACTGCCGCTCGCCGTAGACGGGAATCCGATGGCGCGCTGTCTTCATGACCTTTTCGATGATCTCATCCATCTGGTGGATGGATAGATCGAAACCATGTTTCCCCTTGACCTCG
>JABDQX010000187.1 GCA_013042035.1 Gammaproteobacteria bacterium | reverse complement strand
GTAACCCACGTGCATGATATGCCTAGCAAGGACACGCTGCGTTTGGAGGGACCGGGCACTTTTACTCCTGGAAGCGTAGCTGGCAGTGCGGCCGGGGGTGCGCCTTCGGTAGAATCCGCCGACCACTTCGCCGACGCCACCTCCTGGGGCTATCGTCTGGCCGGTCGCTGGACCTACAACGATGTTTTCAAGGGCATCAACCTGCTACCCCATACGGCCTTCCAGCACGATGTCAGTGGCGTATCACCCGGACCGGCCGGGAACTTCATTGAGGATCGCAAAGCAATAACTCTAGGCATTATGGCGACCTACAAGGAAGAATGGGCCGCCGACATCAGCTATACCTCGTTTTTCGGCGCAGGACACTATAACCTGCTCAATGACAGGGACTATGTCGCATTCAACCTCAAATACTCATTCTAAACCCAAACACTGCGCGTCGTGGACAAAAAGTTCCTTCGTGGATCGATAACAATGAGGCACGATACATGAAAACCAACAAGATACTGACGCTGGGTGCGACGTTGGCGCTGCTTCTCGCATCATCCCAGTCCATGGCCGAACTATCGGTCGATGAGATCGCCAGACTCGGCGCCGACCTTACGCCGTTGGGTGGTGAGGTGGCCGGCAACGCGGATGGCACCATTCCGGCCTGGGATGGAGGCATCAAATCCGCGGCCGAGGCGGGCTATCCGGACTACAAGACCGGCGGTCACCATCCGGATCCCTACAAGGATGAGTCGCCACTATTGACCATCACGGCCGAGAATATGGACCAGCATTCGGATAAATTGGCCGAAGGCCAAAAGGCCATGCTGGCCATCTATCCCGACTTTGCCATGAAAGTCTATCCGTCCCACCGCAGCGCCGCTTATCCCCAAAGGTTCTATGACGCCACCAAAACAGCGGCGGCAACCGCCAAACTGACGGAAACGGGCAATGGCGTGGACGATGCCGCAAAGGGCATTCCGTTTCCTATTCCAAAGAATGGCCTGGAGACAATATGGAACCACATCCTGCGTTACCGTCATGACAACAGCATCGTTCGTCATCTCGGGCAGGCCCCGGTACTGCGAAATGGGGATTTCACACTGGTCAAAATAGTGGATGCCGGTCTGCCCATCTACCATCTTCCAGGTTCGACTCCGGATAGTCTCGATAACATCATCATCAAGTTCAAACAGAAGGTTATCGCGCCACCCAGACTGGCCGGCACCCTTCTGTTCGTACATGAAACCCTGGATCAGTTCAAAGAGCCACGCAAGGCATGGATGTACAATCCCGGTCAACGCCGTGTGCGCCGCGCGCCGAATATGGCATTCGATAATCCCAGCATTGCATCGGATGGCCTGGGTACCGCGGATCAGTATGACATGTTCAATGGCAGTCCCGAGCGCTATCACTGGGAATTGGTGGGCAAAAAGGAAATGTATGTCCCCTATAATACCTACCGGCTACACAGCAACGCGCTAAAATACAGCGACATCATCAAGCCCCTGCATTTGAATCCCGAACATCTTCGTTATGAGCAGCACCGGGTCTGGATCGTGGAAGCCACCCTCAAGGAAGGTATGCGCCACGTCTACAAACGGCGAACTTTCTATATCGACGAAGACTCCTGGCAGATACTGCACGTCGACCAATACGATAACCGGGATCAACTTTGGCGCATCTCGGAAGGTCACGTCATCAATTACTATGAACTGCCACTGCTGTGGACCACACTCGAGGTGCACTATGATCTGCACTCGGGCCGTTATCTTGCCTTTGGCCTGAATAACGAAGAAGAGGTCACCCTTGATTTTTCATCCAATCTGCCGGAATCGGAATTTTCCATTGCCGCCATGAGACGGGATGGACGACGGTGACAGTCACGGGGCCGTGACCGCCGATTCGGTGCATCAACTGCTTTCAGAACTAAGAGCGTGTCTGGAAAATCCCCAGTCTACCGCGGCGGCCCCCGAATTGTGGCCCACTGCGTCGCGAGAGGCGTGAAAAGGAAGCGGCCCGTTCGAGGTATATTTGCCGCCTTTCTGATACTTGTCTCGGGCCATGCCCTGGCCCGGGAAGGTATTCAAATTTCTGAAAACCCCGCCCACGCATGGCGCTCGCCACTGGCGACACAATCCCTTCTGTTGGCGGTTGAAAAATCCCAAGACAGGTGGATTACCGTCGGCGAGCGGGGACACATCCTTTACCGGCAGGGCGATGGCCCGTGGCAACAGGCCACGGCACCCACCCGCGCACTGCTGACCGGTCTCTCATTTCCCAATGCGCGGCATGGCTGGGCCGTTGGCCACGATGCGATTATCCTTGCGACGTCGGACGGCGGACGGATCTGGCGCAAGATGCACCAGGCCATCGACGAACAGCGCCCGCTACTGGATGTCCACTTCCAAAACAACAATACCGGGTTCGCCATCGGCGCCTACGGCTATCTGTTGCGCACGGAAGACGGCGGGGCAAGTTGGCATTCCCATTCCGTCAATCCTGACCACGACTTCCACCTCAACGCCATTGCCACAATACCCGCAGGATTGTGTAAGAGCGTGTCTGAAAATTCCGGGTCGTCGCGAGGCGGTAGCCCGATTGCGGTCCCGCAAGGCGCGGAAGGTGAAAAATCGGGGAGTGTAGCGGGCTACATGACGCGATTTATCACTCTTTCGCAACGCAGCGGGCCACAATTCGGGGGCCGCCGCAGTAGACCGGGGATTTCTCAGACACGCTCTAAGCCAGCGCCTTGTAAAGAAGCCGAAATTAACGAGACTGCCGTGCCCGGCGCCGTTCCCAGGACCTACATCGCGGCCGAGGCCGGTTATGTCTACCGTTCCGATGACGGAGGAAACAGTTGGCAAACGCTCGATCCACCCTATGATGGATCGTTCTTTGGCGTCCATCCCATGGATCGGGATAGTGTCATGGTGTTCGGTCTACGCGGCCATTTATTCGTTTCCGAAGATGCGGGAGGCCATTGGCGTTCCGTGGAAACCGGCACCCAGGCGACGCTGACTTCGGCGATTAGCCTCGCCAGCGGACGGTTTTTATTAACAGGCCATGCCGGAACCCTGTTGCTGGTCGATGCCGATTTGCATCGGACACGGCGCGCGCAACTGCCGGAACGCAAGGCCCTGTCCGATGCCGTCGAGATTGCGCCGAATCGTGTCCTGGTGGTGGGCGAGAACGGGATCCATACCGTTGATCTGTGCCAGATGTTTCCAGGGGAGGCGTTGTGCCCGTATGCGGAGTAATATTCAAGCCATTGCCCACTTAGCCGACAATGCTTCGGCCTGCTGTAACACGGTCCGGACAGCGGCATCCTGAAGATCCGGTGGGTATCCTGCCGTCCTCGCCGGTCTCCAACAGGGACTCGCCGACGTGCAACGCCTGGAATCCGGCCCCGGCCATTACGGACACCGGAAGAAAAAAGATGCAAACCAGTATTTCTGCTATAAAACGGCTTACCGAGAATATCGTCCGGCTCGTGGGACCGCTTCGCATCATTCTCTTCGGCTCCACGGCGCGGGGTGAATCCGATGCCGAGAGCGACGTCGATCTCCTGATAGTGATGCCGGAAGGCGCGCACCGCAGACACACGGCCCAATTCCTGTACCGGGAAATCCGGGGGGCTGGCGTTCCTTTCGACCTTATCGTAGCGGTTCCGTCCGATTTGGAGAAATACAGGGATAATCCGGGACTCATTTACAAAGCCATTATCGAGGAAGGAAGGGAGATTTATGCCAGAGCGAAAACCTGAGCCCGGAAGCCCCGATGAATGGCTCCTTTATGCCAAAAGCGATCTGGCGCTGGCCCGGACGGACGGCTCGCCCGATATCATGCCGAAAATGCTGTGCTTTCATGCCCAGCAAGCGGCGGAAAAGGCATTGAAGGCCGTTCTCCTCGCTGAAAATACCGATTTCCCAAACACGCATAATTTACGGTTCCTGTTGGACAAGATACCCTCCCGAATAAAAATCCCGTCGGAGGTAGAGGATGCCGCTCTATTGACGGATTATGCGGTATCTTCCCGCTATCCCGGCCACTTGGAGGATATTACACAGGAAGATTACCTGGAGGCGTTACAACTGGCTGGGGTGGTTTTGGAGTGGGCGGAGATGATCGTCGAGGGAAATGACGGATGAAGAAATCGACTGATTCCGAGATTGGGCCTTTGTCCGCGACCTTTTTCGAGCGGGCGCGCATCCGGTGGCCGCAACCCCAGTCACAATCCCCGGTCACCCTGAAACTACAGGGGCAGACGCGGATATTCTTGATTGGTTCCGGAAGGCGGGCGACAATTGGGAAGGCAGGATGCAGGCGGCCCTGCGTCTTGATGTGGAGAGTCACAAGGCTTGACTGGGCACAGGCCGGAAAACCGCAAAAAGATGAAACCTGGAAAAACATTTGACGCCGTCGAACTCACGCGCCGGTTGCGATCCCAGGTCCACGAGGAGATTGGGTGCCTTGACC
>JABDQX010000179.1 GCA_013042035.1 Gammaproteobacteria bacterium | reverse complement strand
CGGTTTATCGTTTGAGGTTAAGAACGCAAACTGCTTCTTATGCAGGGTTCCTGTAAAATCAACAATACATCCGCGTTGCATTTGGCATGAAATCCACTACTATTGTGGCAATATAACGATAATGGGCCACGAACTTCATCCCAGAGAAGCGCGCCCATGAGCACCACTACCTCCAATATCGAATAAACTCATCACTCCCGGCACCGAAAAAACAACCCGAAGCGTTTTCTCTTCGGTTTTCCCAGGCGGTTTCACTGTTTTCGTGTTTTTTCGTTTTTTGCGGTTGGTGATGTAACAAGGAGAACTCCCGTTGCTAAAAAAAGTTACCGTTGTTGGCAGCGGCTTTGCCGCGCTGACGGCAATACGCACGCTCCGTGCGCGAGACAAAAACCTGAAGATTACCCTTGTCTCTCCCAAACCGGAATTTACTTTCTTACCTAGCCTGATATGGATACCTTCCGGTTTGCGCGCCCGTACCGATGTACTCGTGCATCTGGATGGATTTTTACGCCGCATGGATGTTACCCACCATGCCGGTATGGCAGTGGGTATCGAGGACGGTGGGCGCAGGCTGCGCACCGATGGCGCGGTCATCGAAAACGATGGACTTATCATCGCATGCGGCGCGCGCTATATGAAAAAACTCCCGGGTGTCGAACAAGCCATCATCCCGTGCGAGGGCATCTCGTCCGCGGAGGCGCTGAAAACGCGACTGGCGGGCATGACAAAAGGCACTATCGCCTTTGGTTTTGCCGGCAACCCGAAAGAACCTGCTGCTGTTCGCGGTGGACCGATGTTCGAGTTTCTGTTCGGCATCGACAAGCAGCTCAAACGTGAAAATCGCCGCGACCGATTCAATCTGGTGTTTTTCAACCCGATGCAAGACCCTGGACAACGCCTGGGACCCAAGGCGGTCGCCGGTCTGAAATCGACCATGGCAAAACGCGATATCGAAATGCATCTTGGGCATAAAATGAAGGGATTCGAGCCCGGCAAGGTGGTAACCGAAGGGGGAGAAATCAAGGCCGACCTCATTGTGTTTCTGCCGGGAATGACCGGATTGGCGTGGTATGCCAATGCCGATCTGCCGCTTTCACCCGGTGGTTTTATCAAGGCCGATGCCCAATGCCGGGTCGCAGGCCATGAAAGGGTCTACGTGGCGGGGGACGCAGGCAATTATCCGGCGCCGGATTGGTTGCCGAAGCAGGCGCACATGGCGGATCTGCAGGCAGCTACCGCGGCGGAAAATCTAATCACGGAGTTGAACGGCCAGGAGCCCGCGACAACCTTCCGGACCGAACTCTTCTGTGTCATCGACGATTCGAAAACCGGCATCCTGGTGGCGCGCACGCCAAAACACAACATTATATTGCCGCCGATGCGGGCCATGCACTGGTCCAAGATCTTTTTTGAAAAATGGTATTTGCGAAAATATCGTTGATGTTCCGAGGCAAACGCAAAAGAGTTTCGCACGGGAAGGGCAGATGCAATACCCGAATTATGCCCCATGGCAAGGCAAGAATGGGCGAGAAAGCAAAGCTCATATGGAATAAATGAGCATTTTAAGCGCATTTTTAACGTAGCCAGGAAATGCAAGATGCGTTTTGCATATAGCTTGGGAGCGTTGACGGTGTCATACGCCGCAAGGTAGTCTTGCGGATATGATTTAATCTATCGGAAAAATAGCGTTTCCGGATTTTGCTTCGAAAGGGTGTCGCGTTATTTTTGGCTCTTTACCCACGGAGTGAGGCCATATAATTTTGCCAGGCAGAATTATTCCAGCCACGCCGAAATTTACTAGGGGACAGGTTATGGCGCAAGAAAAAGATCAGGCAAAAACACAAGCACAAGCAACAGGTGCGGACAGTAAGGCCAAAGAGGCCAAAGAAGAAAACAAATCCGCAACGGATCAGCAAGGAGATTTACCACTCGATGGTATTCGTGTCGTCGATGTTGGTACCTTCATCGCGGGTCCCTACGCATCGACCATCATGGGCGAATTCGGGGCCGAGGTATACCACGTGGAGCACCCACTGTCCGGTGACCCGTTCCGCCGTTTGGGCACACCGACTGATCGGGACGGTGATACCCTGGTTTGGCTGAGTGAAGCACGCAATAAAAAATCCGTTACCATCGATCTGCGCGTACCCAAAGGCGCGGAATTATTCAAACGGTTGGTTGCCAAGGCGGATGTGTGTGTGGAAAGTTTTCGACCCGGGATGTTGGAAAGCTGGGGACTTGGCTGGGATGAATTATCCAAAGCCAATCCGGGGCTTGTGATGCTCCGCGTTACCGGGTATGGACAAACCGGACCTCATCGGAATCATGCGGGCTTTTCGCATCTCGCCCACGCCTTTGGCGGGCTGTCGTATCTTTCCGGTTTCCCGGGGCAAACGCCCGTTATCCCAAGCTCATCTCCGCTCGGGGATTATATGTCGGGCCTGTATGGCGCCATCGGCGTCTTGATGGCGCTACGTTACAAAGATCTCACCGGAGAAGGTCAGTACATCGATCTGGCGAGTTATGAAGCGGTATTCCGGCAATTGGACGAGATGGCATCCGCTTACGGCATGTTCGGCAAGATCAGGGAGCGCGAAGGTTCCGGCACCGTGATTGCGGTGCCACACGGCCACTTCCAGACAAAAGACGGCAAATGGGTCGCCATCGCCTGCACCAACAACAAGATGTTCGCGCGGCTGGCCGAAGACGCCATGGGTCGCCCGGAACTGGCGGCCGAGAATCTGTACGGACTCAAAACCAACCGTCTGGCGCGTCGTGACGAAGTCAATGCCCTGGTGAGCGAGTGGACCGGTTCACTGACCCGTGATGCACTGATGGAAAAGTGCCTTGCCGCCCAGGTACCCATCGGATCGCTCAACAGCATTGCCGATATCTTTGCCGACCCCCACTTCCAGGCCCGTGACGATCTGATTCATCTGGAAGAAGATGGCGTAGGCGAGGTCGTGATACCCGGCGTATTTCCCAAACTCTCCGAAACACCGGGACGGGTGACGAGCCTGGGACCCAAGCTGGGTCAACACACCAACGAGGTGCTAAGTGACCTGCTGGGGCTTTCCGCCAGTGAACTCTCGCAACTCCACCAGAACAAGGTCATATAGTTAAGGTCATATAGCTATTGTCGGAAATCCATTATCGGGAATCCGATGGGATGGACTTCCAACCGGTCAATTCCACGCAGCGCCGATAAACTCCGAGGAGCTGTGTGCAAACACGCTATTACGAGGCTTAAAGAATGATGGTCGAAGAAAAAAAACCGCAATCGAAACCGAAAATGCCGTTAGAGGGCATACGAGTTATCGATGTTGCCACGTTCATCGCCGCACCGTATGCCGCAGGCATGATGGGCGAGTTCGGGGCCGAAGTATTGAAGGTCGAGCATCCGCTTGGCGGCGATCCCTGCCGGAATTTCGGTTCGGCAACCAAGAGTGGGGACACGCTTGCCTGGCTTAGCGAGGCCAGAAACAAAAAGTCCGTTACCGTGGATCTCCGCAATCCCGAGGGTGCGGAAATCTTCAAGAAACTGGTGGCGAAGGCCGATATCGTGTGCGAAAACTTTCGGCCCGGCACACTGGAAAAATGGGGGCTTGGCTGGAAGGTATTGCAAGAGGTAAACCCGAGTCTTGTGATGCTGCGGGTTTCCGGATACGGACAAACCGGACCTTACCGGGATCGTCCGGGATTCGCGCGCATCGCCCATGCCGTGGGGGGGCTTGCCTATCTTGCCGGAATGCCAAGGGAGACGCCGGTCACGCCAGGGTCTACCACTCTGGGCGATTATCTGACGGGTATGTACGGCGTTATTGGTGTTCTCAATGCCCTACGTTACAAAGAGAAAACCGGCAAGGGACAGTATATCGACGCGGCCCTTTTCGAGTCGGTATTCCGGGTAACCGACGAAATGGCTCCGGCCTACGCCAAGTTCGGCACCGTCCGGGAACGCACCGGCGCGCACAACAAGATCGCCTGTCCCATGGGCCATTTCCGCACCAAGGACGACAAATGGGTGGCCTTTGCCTGCACGACCGACAAATTGTTTGCCGCGCTTGCCGAGGCCATGGGGCGTCCGGAACTGGCATCTCACGGGCTGTATGGCGAACACGACAAACGCATCGCGGCGCGCCACGAAGTCAATGAGATCGTCTCCCAGTGGTGCGGCGCCCTGACGCGCAGGGAAGTCTCCGATAAATGTTATGCCACCGGCGCACCTTACGCGCCCCTCAACAACGTGCGGGATATCTACGGCAATCGCCAATTCGTGGCGCGCCGCAACCTGATATCCGTCGATGACCCGGAAATTGGCGACACCGTGGTGGTGCCGAACACGGTTCCCCGCCTGTCCAAAACGCCGGGCCAGACCAAGTGGCTTGGGCCTGCTCTGGGTAAACACACCGACGAGGTGCTTCGTGATCTGCTTGGGATGTCGGCAAAGGATATCGAGGGACTTCGAACACGCCGGGTGATTTGATGATCTCGCACGGCATGGTTTCTCAGAACGAAACCATGCCGCGCAAAATCATATAGCCCCGCTTCGCGGAGCGAAATGTTCTTCCAACCCGTTCCCACGCTCCGCGTGGGAATGTACCTCTTTGAAATGACAAATTATGAATTCGTCATTTCCAATCACCACCCCATGCAAGCAACAACTCAGGCAAAAACATATTGGTCGACTTTCCGAACCAATTGTTGCCACCCCACTACCGAACGCCAATAATCTTTATAAACCTTTTTCCCGCCCAGCGGGGCCATATCATTTTGCTCCGCCTGCCATTGTGCGAAGCGAAATGACCGGCGGAGCAAAATGATGCCTATACAACGCGCACTTATCAGCGTTTCCGACAAAACCGGGATTGTGGCGTTCGCCCAAGCCCTTTGCGACCTACCCCAGCAGCCGCCTATTCAGATCCTTTCCACCGGCGGCACCGCGAAACTGCTTGCCGAACACGGCATTCCGGTAACCGAGGTCTCCAGTTACACGGGGTTTCCGGAAATCATGGCCGGGCGCGTAAAGACCCTGCACCCCCGGATCCACGGTGGTCTTCTGGGCCGCCGGGGTATCGATGACGGGGTAATGGCCGAACAGAATATCCAACCCATTGATCTGATTGTGGTAAACCTATACCCCTTTGTGCAAACCATCGCGGCCCCAGCTTGCCAGTTTCGTGACGCCATCGAAAATATCGACATCGGTGGCCCGGCCATGCTGCGCTCCGCCGCCAAAAATCACGCCTCGGTAGCCGTCCTGTGTGACGCGGACGATTATGAAAAGGTGTTAGCGGAGCTACGAACCGATGCCTGCACCATCACAGAAACAACCCGCCGCTATCTGGCCACCAAGGCCTTTGCCCACACGGCGACCTACGATGCCGCGATCGCGAATTATCTTATGGAGTATCTCTCCGGTGAAAACGATGCTGAGGAAGACAACCCACAAGAAAACGACCCGTTAC